>CAYYJL010000249.1:0-4940 GCA_964472245.1 uncultured Ignavibacteriaceae bacterium
ATTCTGAAACAACTGCCGCATATATCTCAGACCACCCGGTAACAGAAAAAGATTCCATAAGAATCGGTAATTTCAGTTTAATGGCTGTTAACGGAGGGGAATCATACGGCGGATATTTACGAAACGGATTAATATCATCCACTTTTGATAACGGGATAAGAATTTTTAGTACTGGATTTCTCCTGAGCGGAAGAATGGGCTCTTCGGATTTTGTTACCGGGTATTCAGGTGTACCATGGGTTGAATCTTTTAAGCCGGGCACACCCTCAAATTATACAGGTGACCCCCGTAATGCAGTTTTCAGAGTCACTTCATCAGACCCTCCTTTTGGCGCTGCCTGGCAAAATTACCGATTTGCCGCAGAAACCGGAGCTGAATTTTACGACGGAAACGGAGATGGGATATATACCCCGATAGATGTTAACGGCAACGGGAAATGGGATTTTTATGAGGATGCTCCACTGCTGATTGGTGATATAACAACCTACTCAATTGCAAAAGAAACCGATAATTTGCACTTTGCCCTTCCTGCTGCAGGATTCACTCTGCAAACTTCAATGTTCGGATGGCAGAGGTCAGATTCTGTTTTGGGTGGAATGTTTTTTGTCCGCCACAAACTAACGTATAACGGTAATACCCCCGTCATAGATTCGGCATATTATACTCTTACTGCATCTGCAGCCATTGGTGGTCACATGGATGAACTAATCGGGTCAGATCCGCTGCGGAAAGCAGGTTATATATACAACAACGGTAATGACAGCCGGACGGGCAGTGCCACGCCTGCTCTCATGATAGCCGGGTTGCAGACTCCTCAGTCCTATGAACCGGGAGTTACCTATGAAGATGTGAACGGAAATAATACTTTTGATGAAGGGGTGGATAAACCGCTCCAATCTGTTAATGCCAAACACGGGGATTTGCTTGGCAGTATCACTATGCAGGGTAGTTCAGCATCGTCACTCTCTTCGGTTTCACATTCTATGATTTCACCTATATTAATTAATACTCCCTTCAACGCGGTCACTCTCCGCAATCTGCAAAAGACCGGGTTTGTTGATGGGAATGGTAATCCTTGCAGCTGGGGATTTGGTACCTTCGCAGGCCCCATAAATTGTCAGCAAGTCACTCCTTCATTCTTTTATTCCGGTTCTCCGGAAAACAATACCGGCTGGCTGAATATCAGGGAACATGACCAGCATATATATATCACCTTCGGTCCGTTCCGCATGGAGCGTGGCAAGCCGGTGGATATTATCTCCGTTTACGCCGCCGCAGAAGATGCCGATGCATTTTCTGCCGTTGCCAAAACACGCAGACTGGTTGATGCAGCAAATCAGTTGTATCAATCCAACTTTGTTAATGCGGAGCTTAACACCGGCAGCAATGCACCCGTTATATATCCGCTGGAATTCTCTCTCAGCCAAAACTACCCCAATCCGTTTAATCCGGAAACCACTATCCGTTTCAACCTGCCGCAATCCGGCATGGTACGGCTGGAAATATTTAACATACTGGGTGAAAGCCAAAAACTGGTTTTTAATGAGTTCATGCACCTTGGTGAGTACAGCAAAAACATCAATCTGACGGGACTCCCCTCCGGCGTGTACATCTACCGCCTCACCACCTCTGCCGCATCCATTACCAAAAAGATGCTCTATATGAAGTGACCGGCAGATTTTATATGGACGGTTAGTCTTCTGAGCAGCTTTCTGCTATCTTGCAGCCATATTTTCCTCCCCGGCAGCCGAGAGCACGATTTTGCTTCCCTGCCGGGAGTTTTATATCTTTGGTAACAATATCCCGGTAATCATTTGAGTTTATTTTCTGCAATCATACTGCTCGGGGCACTGCAGGGCTGCATACAAATGGCGGCTCTCTGGCGCCTGGAAAAGGGCAACCGCACGGCCAACCGTCTGCTCGCGGGATATATACTCATTATTGTCATTACTCTGGCAGGGCGCTTCTTTTATACCTACCAACCCGCAGGTTTGTTTTATTTTAAGATTCTTTTTGCCGGAGACCTGATTATTTTCCTCTACGGTCCGCTGCTATACCGCTATTTTACGGCTCTGTTTTATCCGGCACATCCGCCCCAAAAATATTTTGCACTACATTTTCTCCCTGTTATATTGTTTGTGCTCAGCATTGTTCCCATTCTCCTTGCCTCGGGTTCAGAGCTCGGCGGCTTGTTAAATTCTTACGGCTCTCTTTTTCATTTTATAGAGGCCGGAGCCATCCTGCAGAACATTATCTATGTAGTGCTTAATTATTCCCTGCTGCAGTCCTTTATGAATTCTGCTGGCAGTGAAACTTCATATATACCGCAGACCCGCTTTTATTCTGTTATTCTTATTCTTACATCTCTTGCTTTAGCTGGATGGACGGTCAGTTTCACCTTCCGGTTTATCTCCTCAGAAGGCATAGGGGATTATCTGGGTTACCATCTGGTGTGGTTTTCCCTCTGCTTTGTTGTGATTGCCCTGGGATACTATACTCTTAAATATTCAGAAGTATTTAACATAACCGCCCCCGATGCCAAGCCGGAACAAGCAGCATCCACCCCGCTGGAAAATATTGATGAGCTTGCCGAAGGGCTCACCAAGGTAATGGAAAATGAGAAGCCGTATCTGCGCCCCCGGCTGACACTTTCCGAGCTTGCTCAGCATTGCGGTATGACCCCTCATCTGCTTTCCCGTGTTATTAATGAAAAGTTTGGCAAAAACTTTTTTGAGTTTGTCAACGCATACCGGATTGAGGAATTCAAGCAGCTTGCCTCAAAGGATGAATACAGCCACCTGACTCTGTTGGCTTTGGCATTTGAGGCGGGGTTTAATTCCAAGACCACGTTCAACACCGCTTTCCGCAAATCACGGGGGAAACACCCGGCTCCTTTTACTCCAAAACAGTTCAAAAAGCCACAGGTACTTTTAATTAGGCGGGTTCATGTCCCGTTTTATAAACCCGAACGATAACCATACTCCCGGATTCTACATTTGCTCCTCAATTATTCACCATTATGAGGAAAACAATGTTTCGCTTTGCTTCTTACCTTACTTTATTCATTCTGATGGCTGCCGGACTTTCCGCCCAGACCGTCAGCACCCTGGTACCCGGCCCCTCCACATTTAATGACGGGCTCACCATAGATAAAAACGGCAATATCTACGCAGCCATGTTTTTGGGCAGCGCCGTCACCAAAATTACTCCGGAGGGACAAACCTCCACTTTTGCGACGGGAATCCAGAGTCCCAACGGCTTAACCTTCGGCCCGGATGGTTACCTCTATGTCCCCAGCCCTCCCGCCAACAAAATCCACCGCGTTTCTCTTGAAGGCGTTTCGGAAGAGTACATGTCCATTCCGCATCCGGGTGATTTATTCTTTGCAAAAAACGGCTTGATGTATGTTTGCAATTATGATCAGTCAATTATCTACACGGTGGATACCGCTAAAAATGTTACCACGGTATTCAACGGCAGCCCGCTTAACGGCCCTATCAGCGTACGTCAGGATTCGGCCGGTACTTTATATATCGGTAACTTTAATGACGGCAAGGTGTTCCGTGTGGATTCCGGCAATGTGCTCACGCAGATTGGTGATTTACCCGGCTGGCTTGGTTTTATGATTATCATAGATAACTATATATACGCCACTGCATATCAGAACCACTTGATATACAAGGTGGCCTTGGATGGCAGCGGGCAGTCAGTATTTGCGGGTACGGGCAGCCGTGGTCAGGCAACGGGTCCCCTCCTGCAGTCCTCATTCAATAATCCCAACGGCATCATCGCAACGCCGGGCGGGGATACTATATATATATCGGACTACACTGCCCGCTCTCTGAGGAGAATCACCGGTGTCCGCACGCCTACCTCCGTTACGGAAGAACTTGGCGCACCGCAGAATTTTTCGCTGGAGCAGAACTATCCCAATCCCTTTAATCCCGAAACCACCATCGGCTTTACCCTGGAAAAATCCGGATATGTTCTTCTGGAAGTATTCACCATGCTTGGCGAAAAAGTAACCCGCCTGCAGGATTGTTTCATGGAAGCCGGTAAACAATCACTCCGTTTTTCAGCCGCCAACTTGCCTGCTGGAATTTATTACTACCGCCTCACCCATCAGGGCACAACCCAAACCAAAAAACTTACCTTACTGAAATGATTCCCTCACCCCCCGCAGAAATCCTTACAAGGGATTTTTGCGGGGGGTGTTTATAATTCTAAGATATCCTTAAGTACAGAGGTAATTTTAAAAACATCCCGCATTTCCAATGCACCGATTTCCCCGATTAATCTGTCGTATGATACTGCCCGTATTTGATGGCACAAGACATAGCTATCTTTGGTAAGTCCGCCTCTCTCGGCAGGTATTGTTACAATTGAATAATAGGGACTTTTTGGCTTTTTCGATGTAAAAGGGAGTACGATAACAATTCCAAACTGAGGCAGTGCTTTGATAACAATACATGGGCGTGGCATCCCCTGCTCATGCCCCCGTACTTCATTCGGAGGAGAGCCCAAATCAACATTCAGAATTGTTCCCTTGTTATATGTACCGGTCATTCCTGCGTATAATTCTTTTCAAAATCATCCAGCCCCAAATCGGCAATTATTTTCTGCTCGTTCACAAACTGAGTATCAGCAGGGTTATCTTCTCCCGCCTGTGTATAAGAATAACTCTTATATATACCAAGTTCAGTTACAATGGCGGAAAATTCCTGCGCTGAATCAGCGGCTATAAATGAAAGTTCATCAATCCTTTCCTGAGTTAATTTCTGTTTCTGTTCAGAAATAATCCAGTACGAGAGCAGTACGAAATCAATTCTTAAGGATGAATCCAGCATCTCAATAACTGCCTGAGCTTGTTTTCTGCTGCTGCTCGTTTTGAATACTGTTTCACACCATTGTTTATATGTTAAGCCGGATGATTTTTCAAA
>CAYYJL010000250.1:0-4905 GCA_964472245.1 uncultured Ignavibacteriaceae bacterium
GTATGCCATCCGTCATAGGGGAGGAGCAGCTTTCCCTCCTCGATGCTTTTTCCCCCAAACCGGTTAAAATCGGTGAATAATTGTGCTGCCTCCCAATAGCTTTTGTGGTCCATCCTTACGGGTAGAACATTATACCCGCAGGCGGGGCATAAAATATCGCGGTATTCAGGTGCGGTGAGGGTATCCCGTGTTTCCCTCCGTATGGTCATGCACTCTATGCAGACAGGGTTCTCGCAAGTCTCGCAATAAAAGAAAAACTGTGCTCCCACATTATCAGCTGCTGTACCCATCCTGTGGACAAAATACATTGCAAAAATATGCTCCGTTTTTCCGCAGGACCCCTTTTCGCATTTTGCGCATCGGTAAAGCGCTTCCCCCTCGCAATGAGTGCAATGTTGTGTCATAGTTAAGATTTAGTTTAATGGAAAGCAAAGGTAACTAATTCACACGGATTTCAAAAAAAAGGCCGATTTTTCCCTTTTTTCATCCGGTTTTGCCGGGAATCCGGCAGTTTTTTTGGTGTTTTGCTGTTATCCCGGCTGCTTCCGGCTCGTTCCATATCCATGTGATGAAATTTGGTTTTCTATTGCTTATATTAAGTTATTGTAAATAATTATTAATTCATTAAAAGATTTATACGATAGCAAAGTTACGAGATCAGCACAGGCAATCGCTATGTAACTAGTTACATAGAGGAAAGTCCGGACTCCATCGGATAGGATGCCGGGTAACACCCGGGGAACAGTTGTGCAAACGGCTGTTAACAGAAAGTTCCACAGAAAATATACCGCATCGGGCTCAGTGCCCGTTGTAAGGGTGAAATGGCAGGGTAAGAGCCTACCGCGGTTCAGGTAACTGCGCCGGTCCCCTTTGCGGGATCAGACCACCCTTAGGGTGCAGTCTGACAAGGAAAACCTCATCCGGAGCAAGGTCAAGCAGAAAGTGCCGGGTTAAATCCCGGGGGAATTGTCCGCTTCCTATACTTTCGGGTAGACCGCTTGAGGGTATCAGTAATGGTACTCCCAGATAAATGATTGCCGCCTATTAGGAACAGAATCCGGCTTATCGTGCCGATCTCCGTTTTTGCTTTCGTGGAGGAAACATGAGCTCTACGTTCTGGAAAATTCTCGAAGTGGAAGACCGGCAGGATATTATCCACCTCTCCGAGGCGCTCAACATCCCTCAGAGTCTTGCCCGTCTTTTGGTAATGCGGAATATTCGCACTTATAATGAAGCTAAAAAATTCTTCCGTCCCGATATTTCATATCTTCATGACCCCTTTTTAATGGATGGAATGGAACTTGCCACCGGCAGGGTAATCCAGGCAATCACCGAAAATGAAAAAATTATGATTTACGGGGATTATGATGTGGACGGCACCTGCTCCACAGCACTGATGTATATGTTCCTCAAAGAACTGAATGCTGATGTTCACT
Source organism: uncultured Ignavibacteriaceae bacterium (assembly GCA_964472245.1). GTDB lineage: Bacteria > Bacteroidota > Ignavibacteria > Ignavibacteriales > Ignavibacteriaceae > H2-BAC3. The sequence continues at coordinate 1,437 of CAYYJL010000250.1, forward strand.
ATTACATTCCAAACAGAATGAAAGAAGGATACGGCATCTCCCCGTTGGGCATTGATTTTGCTAAATCAATGGGAGTAACGCTGATGATTTCCGTGGATTGCGGTATCACAGCCATTGAGGAAACCGACTACGCAAAATCTCAGGGTATAGACCTTATCATCTGTGATCATCACAAACCAAAAGATATTCTGCCTGCCGCCTATGCTGTTTTGGACCCCCTGAAACCGGAATGTAAATATCCCTTTAAGTATTTATCCGGTGCGGGTGTTGCATTCAAACTTGCGCAGGGCATTTCTGAAAGGGCCGGTATTCAGGAAAAACCGCTGAAGTATCTGGACCTGGTTGCACTTGCCGGGGCCGCAGATATCGTACCGCTCACGGATGAAAACAGAATTCTAGTCACCGAAGGATTGCACATCATTAACAAAAATCCCCGTCCCGGTATAGCCGCACTGATAAAAGTAAGCCGCATTCCTGAAGGGCATCTCAGTTCCGGTCAGATAGTATTTTCACTTGCCCCAAGGATTAACGCGGCGGGCCGCTTGAGCGATGCTAAGGTAGCCGTGGAGCTGCTGGTTACTGAAAACATGGCGGAAGCTGAACGCCTTGCACAGGCACTGGAATCAGAAAATATCGAACGCCGTAAAATTGATGAAGGCACCTGGACTGCCGCAAGTGATGAAGTGGAAAAAACCCTGAACCTTGATAAAAACAGCGCTATCGTTTTGCATAATCAGGACTGGCACCCCGGCGTCATCGGCATTGTGGCAAGTCGCATGGTGGAAAAATATTATAAACCAACCGTGATGCTTACTACCGTTGACGGCGTTGCCAAAGGTTCTGCCCGCAGTGTTTCCCGCTTTAATATATATGAAGCACTCCGCCACTGCGAGGATATACTGCTCCATTACGGCGGGCATGAAGCAGCTGCCGGACTCGCCATAGAATTGGATAAGCTTGATGAGTTCAAAGAGCGGTTTAACAAAATAGTTGAAGACCTTATTTCCGATGAATCAAAAACAAAAACGATTGAGATAGATACGGAAATCCCTCTTTCTGAAATCACCCCCAAATTTATCCGTATTCTGGAACAGTTTGCCCCCTTCGGACCCGGTAACCACCGCCCGGTTTTTAAGGCAGACAATGTATATATACGGAGCGGCTCGGCACGGTTTCTTAAAAGCATACACCTTTCCGCCACCGTGCATGATAAAGATTCCCTCAAGGATTTTGATGCCATAGGGTTTAATCTCTATAACGAAAGTACTTTAAAAATTGCCCGGCAGGGGGGAGAAGTATCTATCATCTTCAGTATAGATAACTACTCCCGGGACGGCAGAAGGTTTCCCCAGCTGAAACTGAAAGACCTGATGCTGATAAAATGAGCCGGCTGTTATATATCCATTTCCCGGAACTGCCGTGATAATCCTGGGCATTGACCCCGGCTCACTCAGAACCGGCTTCGGTATCATCCGGATGGAGAAGAACAAATTAACCCTGATGGATTCCGGCGTTTTCACCTTCAAATCAGAAGAACTGATGCACCTGCGGCTGAAAAAAATATATGCCCGGTTGTCGGAAAAAATCACAGGGTATAAACCCGATACTATGGCAATTGAAACTGCTTTTTTCGGAAAGAATGTTCAGTCTGCACTTAAACTCGGCTACGCCCGCGGTGCTGCAGTCCTTGCCGCTGCCAATGCAGGATTGGATATATACGAGTATTCACCCCGTGAAGTAAAAAAAGCAGTAACCGGAAACGGTGCCGCTGCAAAAGAACAGGTCAGTTTTATGGTAAAAACCATCCTTACGCTTAAATCTAAGAAAATTACCACTGATGAATCCGATGCGCTCGGCATTGCAATATGCCACGCTTTCCGCGGCAGGCAGGGGGCGGCACCGGCAAAAAGCTGGAATGAGTATATAAAAAATAATCCGGAAAGAGTAGTCCGATGATTGGTTATCTGAGCGGTGAAATTATATCTGCTTCCCCCACCAAACTGCTGATTAATGTAAACGGAGTGGGATATACCGTTTCCGTTTCACTGAATACTTTTGAATCTATTGGCGGTAAAACAAAAGTATCTCTATATATAGTCACCATGGTGCGGGAAGATGCTATTAACCTGTTCGGCTTTGCGGATGAGCAGGAAAAAGCAATGTTTGAGTTGCTTATATCCGTCTCCGGTATCGGGGCTAAATCAGCATTATCAATTCTTTCCGGAATCAGGCCTGCAGACCTTAAAAACACCATCGCCTCCGGAGACTCTGCCCGTCTTGCAATGACCCCCGGCATCGGTAAAAAAACCGCTGACCGCCTCATTCTGGAACTTCGTGAAAAGATAGATGCAATCGGTCCTGTGCAAACAGGAATGCCCCGCGGCATCCGCAGCGAAGCTATATCCGCTCTGCTGGCTTTGGGCTACAACCAAAAAAATGCAGAAACCGTTGTGCGGGAAATTCTTTCCGAATCCGGAGATATAAGCATAGAAGATCTGCTCAAAGCCGCCCTCAAAAAATTCTCCGGAAGATAACCCGGGATTTAAAATTATCATCTCTGCGTGCATCTGTGGGGAAATTCCGATCCGTGTAAATCCGTGTTATATATATCCGCGTCATCCGTGTGCCATTGGACTCGCAAGCGATAATGTCATACCTTCGGCATTCCAGAGTTCCTGCCCCATTATATTTCTATAATCCTGTCACGCCTTCAGCGTTTACTAACAATCATATTCCTCGCTAATCTACGATGCCCTCCCCTCTTAAAATCCGTGTAATCAGAGTTGGTGCCCGAGCACTGTCGAAGGTAATCCTTGCTCCTATTTGACCATCACAATTTTTTTACTTTGTGTTTGGGTTATTTTGCCGGAATAGGAATCCTTTACCTCTAACCTGATAAAATATACCCCGCTGGCGAAATTCTGCATTTTGAGTGTTATATTATAATCACCTTTGTCCTGTTCCCCCTTATCTATCGTTTGCAGCAATGCACCATTAATATCATATACCTTAAACACGGAACTCCCTCTGCTGGCTATCACATATTCCACCTTTGCCTCTGCGTTAAAAGGGTTTGGATATATACCTGTAATATCTGTCTGTACTGGACTTACCATTCTGTCATTCTCTATACCGGTTATTGAAGTACTCCCTTTTTTTACCCACTTACTTTTATTGCCTGCTGTATCAATCGATCTAATCCATAAATATACCTGACTAGACGGTATATTTGAAGCGTCTAATACTATCGAAGTATCTTGTGTCTCGCCCTGAAAAAAATGCGGCCCGGGATAGTCTACAAGATTGGTATCTATATAATACTCATAGTTCGCTAAATCCTGATCATAACTCCGCATCCAGTTGGCTCGGATTTCTCTATTACTCGTCGAAAAGATAATGCTTCCGCGATAAGGCAGCATTGGGGCTGTATCTTTATATGCATAACTTATTCCATTCGGACCGCCAAATG
>CAYYJL010000251.1:0-4872 GCA_964472245.1 uncultured Ignavibacteriaceae bacterium
GACTCTCTTTAATGAAGAAGACCTGGCAGAAGCGCAGCGTAAGTTTTTCGGGACGCTGCTGAATACATACTCCTTCTTTACCATGTATGCAAACATAGATAAGTTTACCTTCAGCGAAGAGTTTATCCCGTATGAAGAAAGACCTGAAACTGACCGCTGGATTATTGCAAAGCTTAACTCTGTTACAAAGGAATATCTTGCTTACCTGGATGAATACGATATCACCAAAGCAGCAAGAACAGTTTCTAACTTTGCGATAGATCAGGTTTCCAATTGGTATGTGCGCCGCTCGCGCAGGAGATTCTGGAAATCCGAGATGAACAAAAACAAACTGGCTGCATATCAAACTCTCTATGAGGTGCTTGCCGGTATTACACAGCTCATCTCTCCGTTTACACCGTTCCTTGCAGAAGAATTATATCAGGCATTGAACAAAGTAACCGGAAAAGAAAAAGAAGAGTCTGTGCATCTGACCTATTACAAAGAGCCCGCTTATTTTGATAAAGCCCTGGAAGAAAAAATGGATACAGCGCAGAGTGTTGTATATATGACCAGGGGTATGCGTGCAAAGCTGAACCTGAAAGTCCGCCAGCCGCTGAAAAAATTATTGGTTGCTGTTGATGCCTCCCGTGCGGAAGCACTAAAGACTATGGAAGATGTAATCCTTGACGAATTAAACATTAAGGAACTTCAGATACTTACGGATGACTCCGGCATTGTAAAGAAAAGTGCAAAACCGAATTTTAAGGCAATAGGTCCCAAGTTTGGCAAGCAGGTAAATGGTGTGGCAGGACTTATTAAATCGCTGCCGGTTGATCAGGTATTAAAGCTGGAAAAAGGGGAATCAATTTCACTGGAGTTTAACGGCGCAGCTATAACTATTGAGCCGGCTGATGTGGAAATTATCAGCTCTGATATTGAGGGGTGGTCAGTTGAGTCAGAGGCAGGTATTACCGTTGCACTTGATACAGAGTTAACTGAAGAACTGCTTGCTGAAGGGCTTGCACGTGAGTTTGTAAACCGTGTGCAAAATATGAGAAAAGATGCCGGTTACGAAGTAACTGACAGAATAAAAATCTCGTATATTGCTGATGAACAATTGGCAGCTGCGGTAAATAAATTTAAATCCGTCATTGCATCAGAAACCCTTGCGGAAGAAATTCTGACAGGGGCTGCAAACGGCGGCTATAAACAAAGCTGGGTTATTGATAAACTCAATACCGAGATTGCGATAACAAAAATCTAAATGAAACAAAAACAACTAGTCCGGTGTAAACCGGCAGCATTTTATTAATATAAGAAGAATCGGAGCTGGATATGGCAAAGAAGGAATCTTCACAAAAAGAGTCAACAAAAACTAAAACTGCAAAGAGCTCAAAAGCTAAAGAGGAAAAAAAGCCGAAAGCCGCTAAACCTGCGGCCAAAGAGAAGAAGACTGCGGCTAAAACTCCCAAAACACCTGCTGTTAAGAAGAAGAGTGACGAAACAAAAGTTAAAAAAGTGAAAACTCCCAAAGCTGCTGCATCTGAGCCGGTTAAAAAGACCAAAGAGGCAATGAAAGAACCGAAGAAAGAAACGCAGAAGAAAACTGCTGCTGTTAAAGAACCCAAAACAAGAAAACCGCGTAAGTCTGCCAATGCAGCTGCTCCGGAGAAACCATCCGATATGCCATATATACAGGAACCCGTTCCTCCGAAACGCCCTATCGTGCTTTCAAAAAAATACGGCAAGGAAGATTTAGAAGAATTCAGGCGTCTCATCCTGGAAAAGCGGAGTGAAATCATCCGGCAGATACAAAATCTGCAGGAACAGATGAAAGACCCCACAACAGGTGAATACATCAATGAAAATTCCCCATACTCACTGCATATGGCAGAACAGGGAACCGATGCTATGGAACGCGAAAAAACATATCTGTATATACAGCGCGAAACAAAGTTCTTAACATACCTTGATGATGCCCTGGAAAGAATTGATGCCGGAACCTACGGTGTCTGCATTGAGTGTATTGATGAACCGAAACATCTGTGCCCCACCTGCCCGCTTATTTCCAAACAGCGCCTTGAGGCAGTGCCTCACAGCAAACTCTGTGTGGAAATTAAAAAGCTGCAGGAAAAGAACAGAAGATTTTAAGAACTTAAAGAAGAAGGTATTGGTTCTCATTTGGGTGTATTGTATTTAACATTGTTCATCGTTCTCTTAGATCAGGGGACAAAACTTGCTGTTAAAGGATTTGCTTTGCCGTTTCTGGATTACCGGTATATCGGTATGTATCACGGACAATCCATTCCCATCCTCGGGGAATTTTTTCAGCTGACTTTTGTTGAAAACCCGGGCATGGCGTTTGGCATAGATGTGAACAGTACAGCAAAGCCGTGGATCTCCCTTTTCTCTGTTGTTGCAAGCATTGGATTATTTTACTATCTGTATCTGATGCGCAATCAGAGTAAGAGTATGAGGATATCGCTTGCCTTTATTCTCGGTGGTGCCATTGGTAACCTGATTGACCGTGTCTTTTATGGAGTTTTTTACGGATATGCACCAATCCTCTACGGCAAAGTGGTGGATTTCTTTAACTTCGATTTCTTTGATGTGACCCTGTTCGGACAGATATATACACGCTTTCCTATCTTTAATATAGCGGATGCTGCAGTTTCTATCGGTGTATTTATTCTGTTGATTTTTTACAAGCAGCATCAGGAAGAGTTGCAGCCCCCTGTTGCTGAAGCAGCCGGTGAAGGTGGACAAGATTCCGGCATTCCCGCAGATTCTGAAAATATCCCTTCTCCGGAAAACGGATTGGTGGATGAGGAAAAAGCATCGCTGCATAAAAGAACTGCCGTCAGCAGCAGAGGTAATGCAGACCGTGAAGGCAGCGGCATTATTGATATACCCTACAACGAACCGGAAAAAAAACTGAAAATTACAAAGCCCGAACATGGCCAATCTGATAACCGAGAAAATATTCAGATTTAATCTTCCGGATGGCAAAAAGAAAGAAAGAATAGATCTTTTTCTGGCCAACTCTATTGAGAATGCCTCGCGCTCCCGTATACAAAGACTGATTGAAGCCGGCTGTGTAACGGTAAATCAGAAAATAATAAAATCAAATTACAAGGTTGCCCCGCGGGATTATATAGAAGTATGTATTCCGATTTCCCCGCGCCCTGAGTTTCCCGAACCGGAAGATATACCGCTGGAGATTGTCTATGAGGATGAATATCTGATTATTGTGAATAAAGGGCCCGGCATGGCTGTGCATCCTTCCCTTGGTAACTATTCCGGCACCATGGTTCATGCACTGCTTCACCACACGCAGAAACTATCCGCAAATAATGTACCCGGCAGGCCGGGCATTGTGCACAGGATTGATAAGGATACCAGCGGGCTGATCATTGTTGCAAAAGATAATTATACCCATGCCCATCTTGCCGCACAGTTCAGCAAACACACGATCTCCCGTGAGTATGAAGCCATTGTCTGGGGGGCACCTAAAGAGCAGGAAGGTATTATTGATACCTATATATGCCGCAGCAAGAAAGACAGGAAAAAGTTTACAACGTCGGTTGATGAGGGGAAAAGAGCAGTGACAATGTATAAGGTTGCAGAGAGTTATGAGTTCGCCTCTTTGGTCCGGTTGAAACTGAAAACGGGCAGAACACATCAGATACGTGTGCATATGGCACATATAGGCCATCCTGTTTTTGGCGATGCTTTTTATGGCGGCAGAGCAGTGATATACGGTTCTCAGTTACCCAAGATAAAACAGCGTGTCGCAAATTTACTCGAAGTAGTTACACGCCAGGCACTGCACGCAAAAACATTGGGCTTTATACACCCGATGACCAAAGAACATATGGTGTTTGACTCCAAGCTGCCAAAGGATATGCAATATTTATTAAACGAAATTCGTACTAACGGAAATGATTCCCATGATCAAGATATATAATACCCTGACTAAGAAAAAAGAAGATTTTGTTCCGCTGAAAGAAAACACAGTTAATATGTACGTCTGCGGACCCACGGTATATGACTATTTTCACATCGGCAACGGGCGTTCCTTTATTAATGCGGATTTCATAAGACGATATCTTGAGTATAAGGGATACACCGTCAACTACGTTATGAACGTAACAGATATTGATGATAAGATCATCAATAAAGCAATTAAGGAGGGGGTGGAATCTTCCGTCATCGCAGAAAAATACTCAAAGGCCTTTTTTGAGGATATAACCAAATTGCACATGAGACCCGCTACGGTTCACCCTCGGGCCACAGAACATGTAACCGAAATCATTGATATGATTGCCAAGCTTGAAGAAAAAGGTGCGGCTTACAATGTGAACGGCGATGTATATTATAATATATCTGCGTTTTCCGAATATGGCAAATTAAGCGGCAAAAACCTTGATGACCTGGAAGCAGGTTCCCGTGTTGAAGTAAGCAGCGTAAAAAGAAACCCACTTGATTTTGCTTTGTGGAAATCCGCAAAACCGGGTGAGCCGTTTTGGGAAAGTCCCTGGGGCAAAGGAAGACCCGGCTGGCATATTGAATGCTCCGCAATGAGTGCAAAACATCTGGGTGAAACATTTGATATACATGCCGGCGGCAGTGATTTAATATTCCCGCATCATGAAAATGAAATTGCACAGAGTGAGGCCTGCACTGGTAAAACCATGGCAAATTACTGGATACATTTTGGTTTTCTGAATATTGATAATGAGAAAATGGCTAAATCCGCCGGTAACTTTTTTACTGTAAGGGATATACTCCAAAAGATTTCTGCAAGTGCACTGCGACTGTTCTTTGCCCAGACACACTTTTCAGTACCGCTGAACTTTACCTGGGAAGCACTGGAAGCTTCTCAAAAAG
>CAYYJL010000252.1:0-4865 GCA_964472245.1 uncultured Ignavibacteriaceae bacterium
AAAAGAATATGTTAATCCGGAAAAATTTGTCTGGGTAGTTGTTTGCGACAGGGCAAAGACCGAAGCCGGGCTGAAGGAAATCGGATATGAAATACGATATCTTGACAGCGACGGAAACGAACTCCGTTAATATATCTGATTAATATCAAAGCCCCGCAGGAAGCGATTTTGGCGGGGCTTTTTTATTTTCGTGGGAATTTGATTCTTGGTTTTAAAGACGTTTTTATATAATTTTAAAGATGAGATGTTTCTTTAGTCAAAAATTTAGAATATTTATCACGGTCAGTGTTCTGACCATTGGGGTATTTTCTTTTTTCCATTCTGAGTTTGGGCTGCTTAATTATGATAATGATAATCATGGAAGACATGATTATTGCGAAATAATTAAAGAAACTAAAACCCAGGTAAAAAATGTAAGGGATTTGCAACCCGTATTTACCGTTATTGAAGTACTTCAGCACTATCGCTCCAATTCAGAAGAAACAATTCTTTTTGAGCTTTCATTATCTTCGTCCACAGAACATTTCATACTTAAAAACTCCTCCGAATCATACCTATTTAACAAAATCTTTCTGATTTAATCCGATTATTGTGTAATCATCCCTCATAAGGGAGTTTTAAACATTTTAAAAGGAATCAGGAATGAACGTCATTTTCTTATTGTTCATGTCTGCTTGTATATCAATGAGCAGTTATGCACAGGAATCTATCAAAGAACTAAATCTACGCCAGGCCGAAGAAACAGGTCTACGCAATAACCCCGGATTAAAGCGGGCGGCACTTCTAATGGAATCTGTTAAAAACAGATTTTGGAGCAGCGTTTCGCTCCCTAAGCCCGAGGTAAATTTCAGTTATGAATATATACCTCGGGGCAGCGGGCTGAGTGCATCAGGTGAAAAAACTCTTGAAATCTTTCAACGCTCTGAATTTCCGCTTATTTATTTTCTGCGCGGCAGTGCTTCAAATAAAAAAAGTATGGCGGCTAATCTTCGGTACCTTAAAACAAAAAGAAGCGTTAAAAAGCAAATTCATACCAGTTATTACAAATTGCTGGTAAAAAAGTATCAGGTGGTTTATGCACGCGATAACGCTGAGATATCCGCTGATTTTTTGAAGAAAGCAAAAATCAGAAAGGAGACAGGTGAGGGTACAAATCTTGAAATGCTTACTGCTTCAGTTCAACTGACCGAATCGCAGAATAATCTAATCTCAGCAGAAAATGAAGTCAACTATGCACTTTCTGAGCTTTGTTTTGCACTTGGTATTAGCAGGGGTAGTATAGACAGCTCAGTCGTGTTGCACGATTCACTTATATTTAAGGATTATGAAGTTAATATTGATGATTACCGAAGTATGTTGGCAACCGGAAATACTGATATACAATTGGCTCATGTGTATTCAGAAATTGCTGAAAAAGAAGTCGATATGGCATGGGCATCATTATTGCCGGACTTACAGTTTGGATATTTAAGTCAATCTATCGGGGGGAACAACAATTATTATGGGGTTTCTTTTGGCGTTAGTGTACCGTTGTGGTTTATGTTTGAGCAACGGGGTAAAATTATGGAGGCATCAACAGACTATCGAGCAATTCAGCAGGAAATGCATTCCGTTAAAAACGAAGTCTCTATTCAATTTGAGCAGGCATTTTCTGAATTCACCGTAAATAGAAGCCAAGTAGTATTATACAGAGAATCATTGCTGCCGCAGGCCGAGGAAGTTTATCGTACGGCGATGAGTTCTTTTTCAGCAGGTGAATCTTCTTTCCTTGAATACCTTCAAGCAAAACAATTACTTAATTCCGTGAGGATTAATTATTTAGAATCCCTTTACCGGTATCTTATTTCTGTCTGCACAATAGAAGAAATAACCGGCGGAAATATTGTCCATTAAAGAAATTAGGAAAACAAATGAAAAGATTATTATCATATATATGCAGTGGGTTACTTTGTGTAACATTGTTGACTGGATGTGGAACTGATGAACCTAAAATATCTGCAATCCATGAACATGAAGAATCAAATAGCGTCACCTTATCTGAGAACGTAATTAAAGAAATTCAGTTAGAAATCTTTACAACAGAATATCAAAAAATCGTGAAAAAATCTGTTTTACCGGCAAGGGTTGTGATTGATAAGGATAATGAAGCGTTGCTCGGTTCATTGATTGCCGGAAGGGTATATCAGGTTTATGTAAAAGCAGGGGACTATGTGCAGAAAGGTGAGGTGGTGATGCTGGTAGAAGGGCTTCAAGTAGGGGAACTTAAATCAGGATATGTGAAAGCTAAAGCTGCGCTGACCTATGCTAAGGCGAACTATGAGAGGCAAAAAAAGCTTCTCGAAGAAAATATCGGTTCTCTTCGTGCTGTTCAAGAATACCGTGCCGAATATGAGAAAGCACTTGCCGACTATGAAGCCGAGGATAAAAAGATTCATTCCGTTGGATTGCATGATCATGATATATCGGATTCCCTTCAGTCGGATAGCCATATTTCGGGTACATTGCCTATTAAATCACCCATCAGTGGAATTGCGGCAGAGAGAAACGTTGTTTTGGGACAATATATTGATAATACGACAAATGCTTTCCGAATTATAAATACCGCTACGGTTTGGATTGATGGTCAGGTGAACGAACATGATTTGGAGAAAATTCAATTAAACTCAGATGCAACTTTTACTTCTTCTGCTTATCCGGGGAAGGAATATGCCGGAAAGGTAATTTACATAAGTGGAATTATCGATGAAAATACGAGGACGGTAACCGTTCGCTGTTCATTTGTGAATAAAGGAGGGATGCTTAAACCGCAAATGTTCGGTGAATTACACCTGAATGTCAATTCTCCGGATGAAGCAATTATGGTTCCTGAAGAATCTATAATACGAGATGAAGGGGTTGAATTTGTTTTCATTTCAACTAATTCAAATACCTTTGAACGGAGAATGGTAGAGACCGGATACCGGGGAGATGGTTTGGTGGAGATAAAAACAGGGCTTAGTTCAAAAGAAAAAATTGTTACAAAAGGAGCATTCTTCTTAAAAAGTGAATTAAAAAAAGATGAAATATCCGAGGATGCACACTAATGCTTGAAAAAATTATATCTTTCACTCTTCAAAGGAAGGGTATCGCAGTGCTGATGGCACTTTTCATTGTTGTTTTAGGAGTTTACTCATTTGTTACTCTGCCTATTGATGCGTTTCCTGATGTGACAAATATACAAGTTGAAATTATAACTCACGCGGATGGTTTATCAGCCGTTGAAATTGAGAGAAGTGTTACCTATCCAGTGGAAACCGTATTGAAGGGACTTCCCGATATAGAGCAGATGAGGTCGGTAACAAAGTTTGGTTTATCAATAGTAACTGTTGTCTTTAAGGATAACGTTGATATATATTTTGCCCGGCAGCTGATTTTTGAGCGATTGGGTGAAGTAAGAGCCCATTTGCCTGAGGGAGTCGAAGTTGAAATGGGACCGATTGCCACGGTAATGGGCGAAGTATATCAATATACGCTGGAAGGTAATCCACCTGCTGACAGCAGCAAATTGAAGGAATACCTTGCTGAACTGCGCACGCTTCAGGAATGGGTGGTGGCTCCCATGTTAAAAAATATTCCAGGAATAAATGAAATAAATTCCTTTGGTGGATATTTTAAGGAATATCAGGTAACGGTATATCCTGATAAACTTCTTAAATATTCTCTGAGTGTTGAGGATGTTTTTGCTGCCCTGGAAAACAATAATAGAAATGCAGGAGGGAACATCCTGGAAAATAGTTCTGAGCAGTATATTGTTCGCGGTGTGGGATTGATTACCAATTTGGATGATATACGTAGAATTGTCCTAAAGGAATCGGGCGGAACACCTGTATTTATTGATGATGTTGCTGATGTTACAATTGGTCATGCAGTGCGGATGGGTGCAGCAATAAAAAATGGGGAGCATGAAACTGTTGGGGGAATTGTTATGATGCTTAGAGGTGAAAACAGCCGTGACGTTGTTAATAGAGTAAAAGAAAAGGTAAAGGAAATTAATTCCGGCAGGGTGCTGCCTCAGGGGGTTAAAATAGTCCCTTTTTACGATAGAAGTGAAATAATAGACAGCAGTGTAAAAACCGTGACACAAGCTCTTCTAGAAGGAGCTGCTTTTGTTTTAGTTATACTCTACATTCTTTTGCGGAATTTTCGTGGCAGTTTTGTTGTTTTACTTGCGTTGCCGCTTTCATTACTTGCAGCATTTACCGTAATGCGATTTACAGGAATTGATGCAAATCTTATGACACTTGGCGGACTTGCCATATCTATCGGTATGATTGTGGATGCAGCAATAATTCAGGTGGAAAATGTGCAAAGACTCTTAAGCCAATTAGATACTACCATGAAAAAAAATGAAGTAATTCTAAAAGCGGTGTTAGAAGTGCGTAAACCAAGTATTTATGGTGAGCTTATCATAGCGATTACCTTTATCCCAATTCTTGCCCTTGAAGGAATTGAAGGTAAAATGTTTGGACCACTTGCCTATACCGTTGGTATAGCAATACTTGCATCTATGCTTTTATCGGTATTTATTATTCCGGCGCTCTGTGCTCTATTTCTTGAAGCAGAGAAGGAAAAAGAAAACACCATCATGAAAACGGCAGAAAAAATCTATATGACTGCTTTGGAATATGTGATGAAGAAGAAAACAGCTGCATTTTCCACTGCCGGAGTGTTGCTGTTGGTTGCTATATTTCTTTTTACGCAGTTAGGCACAGAGTTTATTCCGGTGATGGATGAGGGTTCCTTTGATGCAGATATTGGCTTGTTGCCTGGAGTATCTCTGAGTAAATCTATTGAAATAAATCAACTTGTTTCCAAAAAGCTGAAAC
>CAYYJL010000253.1:0-4864 GCA_964472245.1 uncultured Ignavibacteriaceae bacterium
AAATAGGCGGGGAGAATGACCGCTGCAATTAAAGATAAATTGAAGGATGAAATGACACCCGTGAGTACCACTGCTTCATATGCACGGTAGTATATATAACCATTTATGAAGCCATAAACGGACAAAACGACAGCAAAAAAGATAACAAATTCTTTACGCATGAAGGGGATTAAGCAATTTTATTTAAAGAAAACATCAAGCAGGGAAATAATATCCGGGAACAACGCCACAATCAGCAATGCTGCCAATTGCAGCAATACATAGGGGACTGCCCCGCGGTATATCTGAGCCGTGGTGACCTGAGGCGGCGCAACACCTTTGAGATAAAAGAGGGAAAAACCGAATGGGGGTGTGAGGAATGAAGTCTGCAGATTCATTGCAATAAGAATCGCTATATACTTCATATCAAAGCCGTAGTGCACAGCAATGGGGGCAACAACGGGCACAATGATAAAGACTATTTCCAGAAAATCAATAAAGAATCCAGCAATAAATATGAGGAGCATCAGGAGGAAGAGGAATATATGCGGACCGAGTTCTGATGCAATGATGAGCTCAGTAAGGTACCGGTCGCCATGCAGGCCGCGGAAAACAAGTCCGAATGCCGCAGCGCCTACCAGAATCATAAAGACCATTGAGGTGATGGTGACCGTTTTATCAGTCACATATTTCAGGTTGGCAAAATTGAATTTACCTTTGATGAGTGCCAGCAATGCAGCACCGAAAGCACCAACAGCTGCGGCTTCCGTGGGAGATGCCACACCAAAGAAAATTGAACCGAGCACTGCAAATACTAAAAGCATTGGCAGCAAGAGAGAGGTGACCACCCTTTGCACTTTCCCCTCGCGGTTGAATTCCTTAAGTGCCTCTGCCGGCATTGGAGGGAATACCTTCGGTTTTATAAGAGAAAGGGTAAGTATATATAATATATACAAAAGCAGAAGCACACCGCCTGGAACTACGGCTGCAATGAACAAATCTCCGATGGGGAGGTTAAGCACGCTGCCGAGGAGAATCAGTACTACGCTGGGGGGTATAATTTGCCCCAGCGTTCCGGCAGCGGTAATGACTCCGGTGCTGGCTTCAACACCGCAGTTGCGTTTTATCATAACCGGTAAAGCCAGGACGCCGAGCGTAACCACCGTTGCTCCCACAATACCTGTTGAAGCACCAAGCACAGCTCCCACCATGAGTACGGCATATGCAAGACCGCCGCGGAGCCGCCCGAAGAGCAGAGCGAGTGTTTCCAGCAGTTCTTCTGCTATGCCGGATTTTTCAAACATGAGTCCCATGAAAATGAACATCGGCACAGAGATGAGGACATAGTTATTCATAATCCCCCATATGCGCAGGGGGAGCAGGTAAAAGAAATCAAAACCAAAAACGATTAAGCCAAAGACAACAGAAACACCGCCTAGCGTAAAGGCGACAGGGAAACCGGAAAGGAGGAAGAATAACACAACTAGAAAAAAGAGAAGAGCGGTGTATTCCATTATTCTTTCTCACCGGAAGTTTTGAGAAGATGAATATTCTGCAGCAGGCGGGCGATTCCTGCAATACCGATCAGAAAAAATGATAACGGAATAAGACTTTTCAGTATATATCTTCCGGGCAGACCGCCGCCGTCGGGAGATTTTTCCAATACGCGGATGGAGTTTGCAACAAAAAACTCCGATGAAAGAATTCCCACCACGCAAAATGGAATGAGGAAAAGAAGTATCCCGCCGATTTCAACCAGCAGCTTTTTCCTGTCAGACAATTTAGAGTGAAATACATCAATGCGGACATGTTCATCCTTAAGGTATGCGTAGCCCGCGCCAAAAAGGAAAATGACGGAATAGAGATGCCATTCAAGTTCCTGCAGGGCTACGCTGGAAACATTAAATATATACCGTGTGATAACATCGTAAACAATAACGAGGAGGAGAATTACTGTAACAACGCCTGCAGTTCTTCCGCAGAAGGTTTGCAGCGACTGATTAAAGCGGATGAATTTTCCTGCGAGGTTATTCAAAGGCATTCTCAATATGGTTGATGCTGAATTCGCCGGAATCCTTTTTGAGGATAGCAATCATATCAAAGCGGCAGTCTTGCGTGTTAATCTTTTTTTCATACAGGTATGCCTCAGCGGTTTTTCTAACCTGATTTACTTTGCCTCGGGTTATGCCTTCTTCCGGCAGGCCGAACTGCAGATTCCAGCGGAGTTTAACTTCAACAAAGACGAGATAATTTTTATGACGCGCGATGATATCAATTTCTCCATGACCGTAGCGGTAATTTTTTTCCACAATGGTATATCCTTTTTCCTGCAGGAACTTAGCCGCAATCTCTTCTCCGGTGTCGCCTTTTTGTTTGGTGGTTTCAGCCATCGTGAAACTCCGGCTCTATGATATTGGAGAGGAATGTAACACGGTGATACGGAGTGGGGCCGAGTCTTTTTACAGCGCTGATGTGTTCCTTTGTGGGGTAACCTTTGTTGCGGCTCCATCCGTAACCGGGATATTTTTCATCAAGCTCTTTCATGATGCGGTCCCGGATTACTTTTGCTATGATAGATGCAGCAGCTATACTGAATGATTTTTGGTCTCCTTTTACTATAGGGATTGCCTGTATATCCGATGGGAATTTTTTATTGCCGTCAATAAGAATAAGATCCGGTTTGCCGGTAAGTTTTGTAACGGAAATATACATTGCTTTAAGTGATGCCTGCAGGATATTTATTTCATCAATCACCTGTGCATCCAAAACGGTATAGGAAAAGGTCATGCAACGGGAGATGATTTCCGGAAAGAGTGCTTCTCTCTTTTCCGCATTAATTGCCTTGGAATCAGTCACGCCGTTTATATATACATCCGGCGGGAACATGACTGCAGCAGCAACCACCGGCCCTGCCAGCGGGCCTCTGCCTGCTTCATCGGTGCCGGCAATCAGCTGTATTTTTTCCGAACGGAAGGAATTATCAAACTTAAAATTTTCCGGCAGCAATAGCGGTAATTCCTCCTAACATGGAAAATTTCATCAGTAAACTCGCACGTGAAAAATCAGATTTTTCCGGATTAGTTTTATGTAATTGCTTATTTGCCATCACCACAAGGGGATTGGCGATGAGCATGACTAATATAAAGAATTCAATTTTATAAACCTGCATGATAACAGGCAGAGTGGTTGAAAGAATCAGCAGAACTGAAAATACTTTAATCATCCGGACTGCCGAAGTGATACCCTCTTTTACAGGGTAGGTCATTAATCCCGCTGCGGTATCTCCTTCAACATCTTCGGCATCCTTAACTATCTCCCGAATCATGGTCGCCAGGAATGCAAACGCAAATGGGAAGTATCCGGCAGATATATCTCCCCCTGCCAAAGCACCAAAAGGGAAAACTAATCCCGTAAAAAACGAGACAAGAAAATTGCCCGCAAGAGGAATGCGTTTCAGTTTTTTAGCATAGAGGAATAATCCGGCAAAAACCATGAACGCGATTGCAAAAGCAGCATAACTAATAAGCACGGCGCAAGTCAGTCCTGCCAGGGAAAGTGTAAAATAGAAATAAGCGGCAGCGTTCAGAGAAATTCTGCCTGAAGCAAGTGCCCGTTCCGGTTTGTTAATCCGGTCAGTTTCAATATCAAATATGTCATTGATGATGTTGCCGCCTGCGGCAATCAGGGCAGCGGCAGCTCCGGCCAGAACCATTCCGCCGCCAAATTGGCCGGTTGCAAGCAGATATGCCAGCACCGCGGAGCCAAACGTGATGAGCAGATTAAGGGGCCGGGTGAGTGAAATAAAAGAGAGAATTTGCATAGGGGTGAAATTACGGAAACGGTAAACAAAAGAAAAAAATTTTCCGTCCTCAGGGTGGTTTGCATCACTAAAACGATTTTTTTTCGTGCAAAACGGGCGATTTCTTGTGGTGTGGGAGAAGGCAGGTTGTATATTTACTAAAACAATCTTTTAACTTAGCAATGAAATAAGGAGCAATTTCATGTCGCAAAACTATCAGGAGCCCGTACCAATACCCGACAAAGAGAATCCGTTTGAATCCATGATGGAGCGGTTTGATGTGGCTGTGGAAATACTGGGGCTGGATACCGGTATTTACGAGTATCTGAAATCCCCGAGCAAACAGATTATCACTTCCATCCCTATTACCATGGATGACGGAAAAATAAAAGTGTTTGAGGGATACCGGGTCATACATAATGATATACTCGGACCTTCAAAAGGAGGTATACGTTATTCTCCTGATGTTAACCTGGAAGAGGTGAAAGCGCTTGCCGCATGGATGACATGGAAATGTGCGATTGCGAACATACCATTCGGCGGTGCAAAAGGAGGAATCCGTGTGGATCCTTCTCAGCTCAGCCAGATTGAACTTGAACGATTAACAAGAAGATATACTGCCAATCTGCTGGATGTATTCGGGCCGGACAGTGATATACCTGCACCTGATATGAACACCAATGAGCAGACGATGGCGTGGATTATGGATACGTATTCCATGCACGCAAAGAAAACTGTAACGGGAGTGGTGACGGGAAAGCCGCATATATTAGGAGGATCACTCGGCAGGCGTGAGGCAACCGGGCGGGGTGTTATGCTGGTCTCCATTGCTGCGTTAAAGAAAATGGAAATGGACCCGGAAAAAGCAACTGCTGTGGTGCAGGGCTTTGGCAATGTGGGTTCGGTTGCGGCTGATCTGCTTTCCAAGCAAGGTGTAACGATAACCGGATTAAGTGATATCAACGGCGGTATATATAACAAGAACGGATTTGATATGGATGATGTTCTTGCATACTACAGAGCTAACAGAACACTTGCAGGATATAAGGAGTCTGACAGGGTTACCAATGAAGAACTGCTGGAACT
>CAYYJL010000254.1:0-4850 GCA_964472245.1 uncultured Ignavibacteriaceae bacterium
AATTTCGGTTTCAGAGGTTTTGAATCCAATTTTTGGTTCAAACATCTAAAAGATGTGGCATTTTCGACCGGTTCGGCTTGTTCTACCGGCCAGATAAGCCATGTACTCAGGGAGCTTGGTGTTGATGAAGATATTACTAAATCTTCGATCAGGATGGGTTTCGGGCGATACAATACTATTGAAGAAGTTGATTCTGTCGCCGATAATTTTAAGCAACTTGTAAAACAATAAGCAAATAACAGATAATATGACAACTGAAGAATTCATCAATAAATTTACACGCAGATTCAAGTTTTTCTATAAATCGAATATCTTTTTCAGAGATATTCACTATACTATCGTTCACGATACTCCCCAGCGCGGACAAAGCAGAAATTATTCTACAACAGAGGCACAGGCCGCTGAGATGGTTAAACAGCTTATGCAGGCAAATATTATCGAGGAAGTTTCAAATGGCACCTATCGTGTTATTGATGAGAGATTTTTAACAGCAAATATGTTACAGAAAGAAACAGCGTAAAAAGAGGCAAAAATAATGGAAAGTCAGATTTCAGAAAAAGAACTTATTGTCACCGGTAAAGCGGTGAATCAGATTAAAACCGTCATGAGAGAGAGTAAAATTCCGGCTCATTTTGGACTCAGGGTCGGCGTAAAAGGCGGCGGTTGTTCCGGACTATCATATACTCTTGGATTTGATGAGAACCAGAAGGAAGGTGACACCGTGATCGAAGAAGACGGTGTTCGGCTTTTTATTGACGGGAAAAGTCTCTTCTATATTTCAGGGATGACCTTAGATTTCAGTGATGGGCTTAACGGAAAAGGTTTTACGTTCGATAATCCCAATGCCACTAAAACTTGTGGCTGTGGCAGCTCCTTTGGAGTCTGATCTTGAAACGCCGCTCATTTCTGACCGGTGTTACCTTAGCCGCTGCTGTGGTTTCCACCGGAGCTCAATCTATTTATAATACACTTAATAAAAGGAATATATCTACTATGTCAAATTTTGA
Source organism: uncultured Ignavibacteriaceae bacterium (assembly GCA_964472245.1). Taxonomy (GTDB): domain Bacteria; phylum Bacteroidota; class Ignavibacteria; order Ignavibacteriales; family Ignavibacteriaceae; genus H2-BAC3. Next base: position 1,008 of record CAYYJL010000254.1, read on the forward strand.
ATTACCGGGACTCCCCTATAATCATGATGCTTTGGAACCATTTATTGATAAAATGACAATGGAAATACATCATGGCAGGCACCACAATGCTTACGTCACTAATCTGAACAAAGCTCTGGAAGGGACAGAAAATGCAGGAAAATCACTTGAAGAATTGATGTCAGGTATTTCTAAACTTTCACCTGCTGTCAGAAACAATGGCGGTGGTCATTTTAATCACTCTTTATTCTGGACGGTGATGAAACCGGGCGGCTCTGAATTATCCGGCAAGCTTTTGGATGCAGTTAATGCAGCTTTTGGTTCTGTTGATGAATTCAAAAAGAACTTTGCTAATGCTGCTATGACCAGATTTGGTTCTGGCTGGGCCTGGCTTGTTGCGGCTAATGGAAAATTAGTTGTTTCCAGTACTCCAAATCAGGATAATCCGCTCATGGATGTTGCTGATGTAAAAGGGACACCTATACTGGGGATTGATGTTTGGGAGCATGCCTATTATCTGAAGTATCAGAATAAACGGAATGAATACATTGAAAACTGGTGGAATGTTGTGAACTGGCAGGAAGTTGCCGAAAGGTTTAACAAAGCTTAAATGAAAAAGGCCTCGTAACTGAGGCCTTTCTTTTTTACATCAAATTTTTAGCAATTTTAATTCTGTTCATTGCCCGCGCCAATGATGCCTCAGCACGCGTAACATCAACTTCCTCTTCATCCTTGTGGGATAACCTGTTCTTTGCTCTCTCAGCTGCTTCTTCGGCTCTGTTCACATTTATCTCACTTGAATTTTCTATTGACTCGGCGAGCATAAGCACCTTATTATCAAGTACTTCTACCGAACCACCTGATGTAGCATGAAGGGATTTTGTACCGTCAAGATTTTCAATACTGACTGCACCAACTTCAAATGTACTGATCAGAGGTGCATGTGACTTAAAGACCTGAAAGGAACCGGAGGAACCGGGGATGGTAATTGAAGTTACCTCCCCCTTAAAAAATGGTTTCGAAGGAGTGATAATCTCTACTTCAAGATTTTTCATGTTAAACTGTTGCCATCATTTTTTTAGCTTTATCTTCTGCTTCATCTAAAGTACCAACGTACATAAATGCCTGCTCCGGCCACTCGTCAGCTGCTCCGTCAAGAATTGCCTTAAATCCTGCAATTGTATCTGCAAGTTTAACATATTTACCCTGGAATCCGGTAAACTGCTCAGCTACTGAGAATGGCTGACTGAAGAATCTTTGTATCTTTCTTGCTCTGGTTACAACGAGTTTATCCTCATCGGAAAGCTCATCCATACCGAGAATCGAAATAATATCCTGTAAATCTTTATATGACTGTAAAACTTCTTTGGTTCTCTTTGCTACAGTATAATGTTCCAACCCGATAACACCCGGTTCAAGAATTCTTGACGTAGAATCCAATGGATCAACCGCGGGATAAATACCTAATTCGGTAATCGCACGGCTGAGAACGGTGGTAGCATCAAGGTGAGAGAATGCGGTTGCAGGAGCCGGATCGGTAAGGTCATCCGCTGGCACGTAAATCGCCTGAACGGAGGTAATTGACCCTTTATTGGTTGAGGTGATTCTTTCCTGAAGAGCACCCATTTCGGTTGCCAATGTGGGCTGATACCCTACCGCTGATGGCATTCTACCCAAAAGTGCACTCACTTCTGAACCTGCCTGTGTAAAACGGAATATGTTATCGATAAATAAAAGTACGTCCTTACCTTCTTCATCACGGAAATACTCAGCTATAGTCAGGCCTGTTAACGCAACGCGTAATCTTGCTCCGGGAGGTTCATTCATCTGGCCGAATACAAGCGCTGTTTTATTAATAACCCCGGATTCTGTCATTTCAAGGAAAAGGTCATTTCCTTCACGGGTTCTTTCTCCAACACCTGCGAAAACTGAGTAGCCGCCATGATGCTGAGCAATATTGTTGATTAATTCAAGAATAACTACTGTTTTACCTACACCTGCACCGCCAAACAAGCCGGTTTTACCGCCTTTGGAGTACGGTTCTAAAAGGTCAATTACCTTAATTCCCGTTTCGAGCATTTCAGTCTGGGTAGATAGATTTTCAAAAGCAGGGGCTGGACGGTGGATAGGATATTTCATTTTAGCTTTGATTGGCTCTTTACCGTCAATGGCATCACCCACAACGTTAATAAGTCTTCCTAAGGTTTCCGGACCAACAGGAACAGATATCGGCTCGCCGGTATCGAATGCATCCATACCTCTGACCAAGCCATCGGTTGAATCCATTGCTACTGCTCTTACGCGGTTTTCGCCTAAATGCTGCTGAACCTCTACAACAAGTGTTTCTTTAACACCATCGGCATTAGTTCTTGGTATGTGGAGAGCATTATAAATTTTAGGGAGATAGTTATCATTAAAATGAATATCTACTACCGGACCAATAACCTGAATTATCTGACCTTTTTGCAAGTTTTCTTTACTCCTGAATTATAAAACAGTTACGCAATTTACGGAAAAACGATGTTATTTCAAATCGAAATTAATGGATGAAACAGGCAGAAAAAGCGGAAATCAGCGCAAATAAACCATTTTTTTTGTTACCGATATATTGCTGCCGGAAACGTTCAACAGATAAACCCCTGATGCTAAGTCTAAATTCCGGTGTTTAGGATTAAAATCTATGGCTAATACTCCCTCTTCAGCATGATCATTATATAAAGTCGTAACCTCTCTCCCAAGGATATCGGTAACAGTAATGGTTAAGTGCTGCCTGCCTGAAACTAAAATACTCAATGTTGTAAACGGGTTAAAGGGATTTGGATAGTTTTGTGACACCTTGAAAGATATTTCTCCCGGAATAATCTCATTTGAAAGATCAGTCGGGACAACAAATACACCCGTACCGCCCTCATCATTATATCGTTTCTTGAATTCCTGCATGTATTGGTTTGCAATCAGTGCATCTTTTATAATCAGAGTATTCTCATCATTTATGGTTTCTGCGGAAGTAGACCAGTTATGAGAGCCGGTAATAACCAGAGGATCGCTTGATGGGAAAGACGGGTCAATTAATGCATACTTGTGATGCGAAGTTCCGGCACTCGCATTTGGATATACTTCAGAAAACGAAAGTAAGTAATTATACTGGGTTGAATTATCCCCGGTCTGATCAATAATACCGCGGAGGTTCACTCCGATATCGTGTTTATTTCTTAATGCGGTGGCAATTTCACTTCGAGTAAAGGTATATAAATTGTAATAAACGGAGAAATTAGCCGTTCCGATTGCGGAAATAATCCTGGAGGTTGTCTGGTCAGATGGGCTGAAATATAATGCCACTTCCCTGCCCCCTATTGAAAATGCATGCGGTGTATTATCCAGTTTTGAAGAGCCAAATCTTGCCTGAGAAGCATTTGGATCTTCGGTTGAACTACCCCACATCTCCTCGAACTCAAGTGTATATGCCTGAGCAAGAGAGGGATCGTTAATTTCAATAACGTTATTTTTCCAGTTCAGTTCGGTGGTAGTTAAATTGTAAGAACCTGTCCAAACCCAATCATTTGAAGTAATCGTATCACGTGCATCAAATACCAAAAATTTATTATGCATGATACCATTTGTGGAAATACGCTTGTTAATTTTAATTCCAGCGGAAAGCAAAGATGTTATACCCGGTTGATTGGTTCTGCTGTCGTAAACAACCCTGATCCTGACACCACGGTTCTTTGCAGTAATTAAAGCACTGATGACATTGTTGAGTCCGGTGAAGCTGTATACAGCCATATCTATGGAAGAAACAGCACGATTAATTCTGTTAACCAAAAGCTGCTGATAGTCCTGATTCCCTTTTGCGGCATTGCCGGG
>CAYYJL010000255.1:0-4849 GCA_964472245.1 uncultured Ignavibacteriaceae bacterium
TGGTTGTGCAGGAGGAGCAAAGCACCATTCAGCATTCTGTTTATGTTAAAGCACAGCAGACCCAAAGCGGCAAAACAGGAATGTTCTGGGTAAACCTGCCATGGGCTGCCTGGGGAAATGAACCTGCAAAGATATACGGCAGGTTTTACGACAATACTGATCAAATCATCAATGATTCTGTTCTGCTTTTTTCACTTCCTCCCTCATTTCCCATGACATCAGGTGGTGAGCTCCCGCTGTTTGCGGAGCCCTCAGGAGTGGATGGATATAATGTCATGTATATACTTGATAAAAAGCTCTATTATACAAAAATAAACCACGGGGGCACTATCCTCCAGCCCCAGGACAGCATCACACTTGCTGCCCTGCCGGGGATGGAGCAGTACTATGTTAACGGATATACGGTGACCAATCCCGTTGACAGTATATATGATATTGTGGTTAAGTATTCCAATTCGGGTTCCGCAAACTACGTGTACGTGATACTGCCTGTGCACCTGAACGGAACAATCTATTCCCCTGCAGTATATCAGATGTACGAAAATTATCCGGTTCACACAGGATTATTTAAATTCGGCATCAACAAATATTATATTGCAGATGCTGCCGGCGGGGATGTGTACCTTAAAACCTTAGCAAATTTTGCGACTCTTGCTGCAAGAAAAATTTGTGATGATCCCGATATCAGTAATGAAAACAACTCATATCTTGTCCCGCTGTCAGATGGAAACTTCATCTCCGGGTACAGTAATGAGGCGGGCAAATTTGCCAGAACAGTAACTTCAGGGACTGCTCCTTCCGGAGAACAGAAACAAATGGATGCAGCTCCGCTTGGCGTAATGGCAGACGGAACAATTTTCAGTCTGCAAAGTTACAGTGATGGGTCAGTTTATATCCATAAAGTACATAAGTATTCAAGCACACTTGAGCCGCTCTCCGTTACCACAATTAAAACAGCGGGCAACGAAGACTATATTTCATCCGGTCCGCTTACTTTTTCCCGGCGTTCTGACGGAACATTCCGTTTCCTCACCGTCAAAGGGAATGACCTGATAGGCGGAACGCTCAGTAGTGAATTTGCAGTGTTGAGTGAAAAGGTTCTTTATTCAAACACATCTATTTACGGCTATAGTATCAGCAGGGAAAATGATAATTCATTTTTGGTGCAGTACAATTCCGGTGCGGCGTTTTATGATGCGGCGTTTAATTCCGTAAGCTCGTATGTGACAGATACATACGGCGGCACCTATGTCGGCGATGATGTGCTTGTATCAATTTTTAATACACCTCCATCTCCTATCACCTATGCTAAGATGCGGTTAAAACATGTACGAACCGGAGCGGAGACTGTTGTGCAGCTTGGGTATCCACAGCAGCAGTTTAAGGTAGTGCGGATTGATAACAGCCGTTTCCTGGTAATCTATTTAGATACTCCGGAAAAAATTGCATGCAGGGCTTATACACTTGCCGGAACTCCACTGAAAAATCCCGTAATACTAACGACAACCGTGAACCCGGTAAATTTTTTAGCTGCTGTGCAGGGAGATATACTGTTTTTCAGCTGGACAAGCCGGGAAAATGGAAATTTTGATATATACGGAAAAGCGTATCTGCTCAATAGTGTAACGGATATAGGTGATGAAACGGAAACCCCGTTATTCTTCGGGCTTCTGCAGAATTACCCGAACCCGTTTAATCCCTCCACTGAAATAAGATTCAGCATACCTGATGACCGCGAGGTGTCACTTGTTGTCTATGATGCACTCGGCCGGGAGACCGCTGTGCTCATAAACAAAATAATGAGTGCCGGTGTTCATTCAGCTGCATTTAACGGAAGCGGACTGGCATCCGGTATATATTATTACCGCCTTTCTGCCGGAGGCAATACAGCAACTGCCAAAATGCTGCTGCTGAAGTGATATTATGCTTATAACCTGATTATCGGGTGCTGATTCAGGTGCCTGATAGTCAGGAGCGGCAAGGGTATTTTATACTTTTAATGCGTATCAAGTATATTTGAAACCTGCCTGCTGAGCCGGCTTATGGGTTGTTTTCTATTGGTGGCTGTTACTTTACAGTCACCTCACCCCCCATTCTTATCCGTCTATCAATATTTACCACAAACTTTAAGCGGGAATTGCGTAAATTCACCTGTTTATTTTTTCAGATATCGGCATTTTCAGGGCATAATGCAAAATCTTGCAACGTTAAAGAAATATTTTCTCAAATACCGGACAACTCTGGTTTTGGGCTTCCTATTTATTCTCCTATCCAATCTCGGTACTGTTTACATCCCGATACTGATTAAGGATGCGGTCAATGAACTGCAATCCGCACCGAGATATGACAATCTTTCCCGTTATGCATGGATCATCATCGTTACTTCTTTTATCGCAGGTGTTTTCAGGTTTTTGATAAGGGAAACCATCATTGTTGTTTCGAGGGAAATTGAGTACGACCTGCGCGGTGATTTTTGGGGGCATATACAAAAACTGCCACTTCGGTACTTTCAGAATAATTCCACGGGAAATCTGATGGCACATGCCACCAGTGATATAAATGCAGTGAGGATGTTTATCGGTCCCGCGGTGATGTACTCAACGGATACATTTGTCCGGCTTGTCATCACGGTAATCCTGATGTTTAATATCAGCGCAGCCGTTACCTTTTATGCTCTGATACCCCTTCCGCTTCTTTCCTTTGCGGTATATCAGGTTGGCAAAAAAATACATAAGCGTTTTACGAAAATTCAGGAAAAATTTTCTGAGCTGACGGTGCGCGCACAGGAGAATTTTTCAGGTATAAGGGTTATCAAAAGTTACGGTCTGGAAGAATCAGAAATAAAAAGCTTTAATAATCTGAGCGAAGAGTACCTGCAGAAAAATATGGCGTTGGTCAGGATACAGGCATTGTTTCAGCCGGTGCTTTTTTTGGTTACCGGATTTTCCATTATCATTGTTATCTGGGCGGGAGGCGTTAAAGTTATTAACGGCGATTTGCTGCTCGGTGATGTTACCGCTTTAGTCATATATCTTGGTATATTAATCTGGCCGATGATTGCAGTCGGGTGGGTGATTAATATCATTCAACAGGCAGAGGCAAGCATGAAGCGGTTGAATAAGATTTTTGGCGAAAGTTATGAAATTGAAGATAACGGAGAGACTGATACTACCATAACTGCAGTTGCGGGTAAAATTGAATTTAAAAATGTTTCATTCCGTTATGCGGAAAATCTGCCGGAGGTGCTGAAAAATATCAACCTGACCATTGAACAGGGGCAGACTGCGGCGGTTATGGGTGCAACGGGATCGGGCAAAACCACACTGATACATCTGCTTTCCAGGATGTATGATGTCACGGGTGGAGAGGTGCTGATTGACGGTAAAAATATAAAAACAATTCCGCTGCATATATTAAGAAAACATACCGGGATAGTACCACAGGAAACTTTTCTGTTTTCCGATTCTATCAGAAACAATCTTGCGTACGGCGTCGATGATATACAGGATGAAAAACTTTTTGCAGCGGCGCATACTGCCCGGTTTGATAAAGATGTTGAAGATTTTCCGCTCGGCTACAATACCATGGTGGGTGAGCGGGGCATTACACTTTCCGGCGGGCAGAAACAGCGTGCAGCATTAACCCGTGCCCTGGCAACTGACCCTGCCATATTGGTGCTTGATGACAGTTTCTCGGCGGTGGATACACATACGGAAGAGGAAATCCTGACGAATTTGAAAGGATTTATGAAGAACCGCACTTCAATCATCATCAGCCACCGTGTTTCAACCGTGAAAGAAGCGGATATGATATTTGTGCTTGCTGATGGAACCATAGCTGAAGCGGGCAGGCATGAAGAGCTGATTAACCTGAACGGTTTATATGCGGATATATACAACAAGCAGCTGCTTGAAAAAGAGCTGGAAGAACTTTAAAAACGGCAACACTGAGAAAAGATACTATTAGAGAAATATGAGTACTGCACCCGGACATGATGATGAGATTTTAGGCAAAGCGTATGACGGCCGCCTGATGCGCCGTTTATTAACGTATATAAAGCCGTATAAAAAATATGTGATAGCTGCAATCCTGCTGAACCTTGTAGTAGCCGCGCTCGGCCCGCTGCGCCCCTATCTGACAAAACTTGCAATTGACGATTATATCGTTGATAAAAATTATACCGGATTGCTTTATATAACCATTGCACTTTTTGGTTCCCTGATACTGCAATCGCTTATCCAGTATTTTCTGACGTATTACACGAATCTGCTTGGGCAAAAAACCATTTTAGATTTGCGGAAAAGTCTCTTTAAACACACGCAGAAATTAGCCGCCCGTTTTTTTGACAGGACTCCCATCGGCAGAATAGTCACCCGTGTGACCAATGATGTAGAGTCTCTCAATGAAATGTTCTCTTCCGGCATCGTGATGGTTTTCAGCGATGTGTTCATTATTGCGTGGATATTGGGCTTTATGTTCTTTCTGGACTGGCAGCTTTCCCTGGTTACGCTTTCCGTGCTGCCGTTTCTTATATACGGTACATTCCTTTTCCGCAGAAAAGTGCGGGAAAATTACCGCGATGTACGTCTGCACCTGGCACGGCTGAACTCCTATATGCAGGAGCATATTACGGGGATTTCAATTGTGCAGCTCTTTAATAAACAGAAAAAAGAGTATGACAAATTTTCCTCTATTAATGCTGACCACCGGAAGGCAAACATAGATTCAATTTTTTATTACGCAATATTTTTTCCGGCAGTGGAATTTCTAAGCTCGGTTGCAATCGGTTTAATTATCTGGTACGGCGGCGGGCAGGTGATTCAAAATGCCATCACTGTCGGAACTCTTG
>CAYYJL010000256.1:0-640 GCA_964472245.1 uncultured Ignavibacteriaceae bacterium
CTGGGTGACCTCAAGGTTAATGCAACAATTATCGTTAACGTCAATTCGTTTGACTCCAAAAACTTAAAATTAGCTGAATACGAAACCAATCCGCTGGAAGACGGCAGTTTAAAAGGTTATAATGTTATTCAGGTGCCTCTCACTAAAATGACTATGAATGCCCTGGAAGGTCTGACACTTTCCATGAAGGAAAAAGACCGCTGCAAAAACTTTTTTGCTTTAGGCATGATGTACTGGCTTTATTCAAAAAAAATAGATTCAACGGTTGAGTGGATAAATCAGAAATTCAGCAAAAATGAATTAATCCGTGATGCCAATATCAAGGCACTTACTGCCGGATATTATTTTGGCGACAATACGGAAATTTTTACAACCAGATATGAAGTCGAACCTGCAAAACTTTCCCCGGGTACATACAGAAATGTTTCCGGCAACGAAGCTGTTGCATTAGGATTGATTTCCGCTGCTCATCAGGCAGAGCTCCCGTTATTCCTTGGCTCATATCCTATAACTCCCGCTTCCGATATTCTTCATGAACTCAGCCGGTACAAAAACTTTGATGTAAAGACGGTGCAGGCAGAAGATGAAATTGCTGCAATCTGTACAGCTATCGGAGCTTCATTTACCGGATCTTTAGCTA
>CAYYJL010000256.1:650-4800 GCA_964472245.1 uncultured Ignavibacteriaceae bacterium
TCACTACAACCTCAGGTCCCGGTCTTGCACTGAAGATGGAAGCTGTGGGACTTGCAGTTATGACTGAACTTCCTCTGGTTATTGTCGATGTACAGCGCGGCGGACCAAGTACTGGATTACCGACCAAAACGGAACAGGCAGATTTATTCCAGGCGATGTATGGCAGAAACGGAGAATCTCCGGTATGTGTTATTGCTGCTTCAACTCCGGCCGATTGTTTTTATATGGCGATGGAAGCTTGCAGATTAGCAATAAAATTTATGACCCCGGTTATTCTTTTGACTGATGGTTACCTTGCCAACGGGTCTGAACCATGGAAAATTCCTGATCTGAAAGATCTGCCGGAAATTAAAGCAAACTTCAGAACTGAAAAGGAAGGATTCTTCCCTTATCTGCGCGATGAAAACTTTGCACGTCCCTGGGCTATCCCAGGAACACCGGGACTTGAGCACAGAATCGGCGGACTTGAAAAAGCCAACATCACCGGCAACGTCAGTTATGATACAAAGAACCATGACTTTATGGTACGGACAAGAGCACAGAAGATTAAACATATCGAAAATGATATTCCTGAGCTTACCGTACGTGGCGAGGAATCAGGCGATATTCTGGTTCTCGGATGGGGAGGTACATATGGTTCAATTACTGAAGCAATTACGCATCTCCGCGCAAAAGGATATAAGGTATCTCAGGCACACCTTAAATACCTCAATCCGATGCCGAAGAATACCAAGGAAGTATTGAGCAGATTCAAAAAAGTATTGGTGCCGGAAATTAATCTGGGCCAGCTTGCTCACATCCTTAAAGGAGAGTATTTGGTTCCGGTTGAAAGTCTCACCAAGGTAGAAGGATTGCCATTCAAATCCTCAGAAATAGAAGAAAAAATCATCAGCATGGTAGGAGGTAACAATGGCAAATGATGCCGTAAAAACTGAAAATGCAAAATTAACAGTAAAAGATTTTCAAACTGAACAGGATGTACGCTGGTGCCCCGGCTGCGGTGATTATTCTATACTTGCTCAGATGCAGCGTGTATCACCTGACCTGGGTGTTCCCCGCGAAAAATTTGTCTGGGTTTCAGGTATTGGATGTTCCAGCCGCTTTCCGTATTACATGGATACGTACGGATTCCACGGCATTCACGGACGTGCCCCTGCAATAGCAACGGGTGTAAAAGTTGCCAATCCGGATCTTTCCGTTTGGGTTGCAACCGGAGATGGTGACTTGCTCAGCATTGGCGGTAACCACTTCATCCATGCCTGCAGAAGAAATCTTGATATCAAGATACTCCTTTTTAACAACCGTATATACGGTCTGACAAAGGGACAGTTTTCACCCACATCTGAAAAGGGAAAGAAAACAAAAAGCACACCGTTTGGTGCAGTAGATCATCCTTTTAATCCTATTGCTGTTGCTATTGGTGTAGATACAACATTTATAGCCAGAACAATGGACAGAGATGCAAAACACATGCAGCTGATGATGCAGAGAGCAGCCACTCATAAAGGAACAGCACTGATAGAAGTATATCAGAACTGTAATATCTTTAATGACGGTGCCTTTGAACATCTGACTGAAAAAGCATCCAAGCCGGAAACCACCATATTCTTAGAACATCAGAAACCTATGATCTTTGGTGCAAACAAGGATAAAGGTATACGGCTGAACGGATTTACACCGGAGATTATTGATTTAACATCCGGAACGTATTCTGAAAGTGATTGCTGGGTGCATGACGAGTTGGATGAAAATCCTGCACGTGCAACCATCCTTTCCCGTTTTACGGAAATGGAAGGGTTCCCGGTGCCATTTGGTGTTTTCAGACAGACACAAAAAAGCACGTATGATGGTGATGTTGCAGCTCAGATCAATGAAGTTATCAAATCCAAGGGAAAGGGCGACTTAATGAAAATGTTCAAAAGCGCCAATACCTGGGAAGTTAAATAGTTAATCCAAAATCGGGATTTTCCCCGTCTTCCGGTTCGGCCGGGGACGGGGATTTTTTTTACTATCGGTATATATGAATAAAAAGAAACTGCTTGAAATCATTTCCGCAAACGAAAAGTTTGTCATAACAACGCATGCTAATCCGGATGGCGATGCTGTCGGCTCGGTACTCGGTTTTTATCATTTGCTTAAGAGTTTTGATAAACATCCTGTCATAATCAGCCACTCGCCTGTTCCATCGTATTTGCAGTTTGCTGATCCGGAGCGGAAAATACAAAAGTATATTCCATTGGAACATAACGTTATCATTGCAGATGCAGATGTTATTGTCTGTCTGGATTTTAACACGATTAAACGTGTTAACAGTATGGAAAGCGAAGTCCGGAGCTCTGCAGCCAAGAAAATCTGTGTGGATCATCATCAAAACCCGGAAAACGTGTTTGACTGGATATATTCAGATATATTGGCAAGTTCCACTTGTGAGATGGTGTACCGTATGATTAAAAAGATTAATCCTGCGGCATTCGTTTCGGAATCAGTTTTAGCACTGTATCTGGGTATTGTAACTGACACAGGCAGCTTCCGGTTTGACAGAACCACTCCTGAAGTTCATAAAATTACAGCCGACCTTATTGCAAAAGGGGCAGATATTATGCTTGTAACCCGTAATATATATGAAAGCAGCTCTATGGGCAGGGTTAAAGCGGTTGGGGAGATGATAAATACCATGGAGTTTTACGGACCGAATAATGAAGTGGCAGTCATTATTATTTCCGTGGATATTATGCAGCGGTTTTCTGTTAGGCCCGATGATACAGAGGGAATGGAACACTACATGATGATGATTGACAGCGTAAAGGCGGGTCTTAAAATTATTGAGTTATATGACGGGTATAAATCAAGTCTCCGCTCTAAAGGTAACATTCCTGTTCATACCGTTGCTGCACGTTATGGCGGCGGGGGACATATTAACGCCTCCGGAATTCCGAAACGCACTGATAATATGCGGGAATTCATCAATGAGGTTGTGCAAATACTTTTACAAACGATTGCAGATTCAGAGAAAAAATGACTATAAAGCATATATATGATCTCCCGGTAAAGTTCTCTTCCGGCTCAGCCATTCTCAACTTCTGCTTTGATGATGAAGAAAAAGGAAAAGTACTCGCTGAGTACATTGCGGCCTATAAAGGAATAAAGGAAATTACCAGCGGTTCTGACTCCACGCGATTTGAATACCTGCTGCCTGAGAGTGCAGACTGCCGATTGTTTATACAACTAACGGGAGCAAAATATTTAACTGCTGAATTTTTCAGGTCAATGGTATATAGATTTCTCCGCAAACAGGAGGGCTCTTCGTTTAAGAAATTATATATAGTGTTGCCATATAAGGCAGTACTCCTTTTGAGCTTAGCTGAATACGGCTATGCACTCCAGGCAGCTGTTGAAGGTGCAATATATGCAGAGTACTCATTTGATAAATACAAAAAAGACGTAAAACCGGTTACAATGCCCGAGATTTACTTTAAGGTATTTAAACAACTGAATAATGGGCACCGGCTGAAAGATGCGACAGATGTAATGAAAGGGGTATTTTTTGCACGTGACCTTGCAAATGAACCTGCAAATGTCTTAACTCCTGCTGAATTAGCACAGCGGTGCAAAAAAACACTGACGGCCCGAAATGTAACCGTGAAAGTTTTCGATGAAAAAGAAATTAAGCGCAGAAAAATGGGGGGCTTGCTTGCCGTAGGTGAAGGGAGTGATAATAAGCCGCGTTTTATTGTGGCAGAGTACAAATGCGGCAAAAAGAATGCATCGGCTGCTGCTATTGTTGGTAAAGGTGTTTGTTTTGACAGCGGCGGAATTTCCATAAAACCCGCTCAAAACATGGGAATGATGAAGGCAGATATGGCGGGGGCGGCAGCGGCTGCGGGAATTTTACTGGCTGCACGGGAAATGAAACTGCCGGTAAATATATATTGTATCATTCCTGCCGCAGAAAATATGCTTTCCGGGTCTGCTATGCGGCCGGGAGATATTGTTACTACCTCTTCAGGTACAACCATAGAGGTGGATAATACCGATGCGGAAGGAAGAATGATTCTGGCCGATGCGCTCCACTATGCATCCGGATTGAATCCGCGGGTAATAATAGATTTAGCCACTTTAACAGGCGCGAGTGCAGTAGCCCTTGGTGACT
>CAYYJL010000257.1:0-4788 GCA_964472245.1 uncultured Ignavibacteriaceae bacterium
GAAGCCGGCATATAATAAAATCAAATCAAGTGAAGATGAGATGATAAAAATACCAAGCAGGGAAGAGAGGAGTAATAAAAGGAATTCACCCTGCCTTTTGTACATCGTACTGTCTTCAAAATTAATCCGCATAAAAAGAACAGTAAACACAGTACAAAGCAGAGCGATGATCTTTACAAAGCTTCCTAACGGGTCAATACTCATTTTGGGGATGCCAAAGGAATTAGCAAAGAGCAGTTTCTTGTCATACATATCTCCCATGAGTATGAAAAGTGTAACAACCAAACCTGTTAAGGTAATCCATTGCAATAGTTTTTTATTCTGCATTGCGAAAAGTTCAACGCCCAATATCGCCAGGATAAAAAAGCTGAGAACAATTTCTGCCCGCAGTTGCAGTAAATCATTTATGTGGGCTGAAAAATCCATTTATTTCATTCCGGAAATGATTGAAACAAATTCAACATTTTTTACCTGTTCAACTAATGCGCTGATAGAGGTATTCATCAGGTCAATCATGATTGAAGGATATACTCCAAGCACTACAACAACAATAGCAAGCGGTACCAGCATGGTATATTCTCTTGCATCCAAATCTTTCAGGGAAATCCATTTTTCGTTCTGTTTACCAAGAAATACACGCTGCATTGTCCAGAGCATATATCCTGCACCAAGGATAATACCAGATGCAGAAAGTATTGTTAACATCCTCAAAGGTGCAGACTGGAATGCACCAAGGAAAACAAAACTTTCTGAGATAAAGCCGCTCAGACCCGGGAGTCCAATCGCCGCAAAGAAGGCGACTATGGTAAACCCGCTGTACATTGGCATATGAGTTGCTAAGCCGCCAAAATCATACAGTCCGCGAGTATGTGTTCTGTCGTATATAACTCCAACAATAAGGAAGAGCATTGCCGTAATGGTTCCGTGATTAAACATCTGCAGAACTGCTCCGGCGAGTCCAACTTCGTTAAGAGATGCCATGCCTAAAAGGACATACCCCATGTGGGAGACAGAGGAGTAAGCAATGAGTTTCTTAAAGTCAGTTTGAGCCATTGCACATAAAGCACCGTAGACAATATTAATAAAGCCAAAGAGTGCAATCCACCAAACCAAATCACGGGTAATTTCAGGGAAAATCGAATAATTAAATCTGATAATTCCATATGTACCGAGCTTTAACAATACTCCTGCAAGAATAACGCTTATCGGAGTAGGTGCTTCCACGTGTGCATCCGGAAGCCAGGTGTGGAAAGGGAACATGGGTATTTTAATCGCAAACCCTATAAACAGTGCTATATATGCAATAAAGCGGAGGTTAGAAGGATTAAGCGGAGATAAAATTCCGTCAGCTGAGTAGTTAGACGGATTCATCATTTGTAAAATGTTAAATGTATGATAGCTGCCGCCGTCTCCGGATACCTCAACGACTGAGAGATACAATCCTATCATGACCAGCAGGATGAATATACTTCCGAATAAAGTGTATATAAAGAACTTTATAGCAGCATATTCTTTTCTCGGGCCGCCCCAGATTCCGATGAGGAAGTACATAGGGAGCAGCATGATTTCCCAGAAGATATAAAAGAGGAAAAAGTCGAGTGCAAGGAAAACTCCCATCATTCCGGTATCTAAAAGGAGGAATAACGCAAAGTATCCTTTGACTGATTTTTCAATCTTTAAGGATGAAATAGCGGCTATGAATGAAATCAGTGAGGTCAGGAAAACCATGGGGGCGGATAGTCCGTCCACACCAAGGAAGTAGTCTATTTTAACTGTTCCCAGCCAGGTTCCTGCGTTTAATACAATCCAGGGAACTCTTTCAACAAACTGGAAAGACTCCGGATTATTGATTCCTGCCTGTGCATAATTAAATCCGCTCCAGAGCACAAAAGAGAGGACAACCTGCAATCCTGTTGCAACCAGGGCAATGATTTGAATCATCTTTCTCTTTTCCTTTGGAAGGAAGAGAATGATTGCCATACCCAGGACAGGTATAAAAGTTAAAAGTGTTAATAAAGGAAAACTTGTCATAATATTATCCGCTATATACTATCTTATATAAAAGAAAAAAAGGAGAATGACTGACGCAGCAATAAACGCTATATACGTCTGAATCTTGCCTGTCTGGAGTTTGCGCATCAATAATCCGCCGAATCCTGTAACAAGAGGTACAAAATTTACTAATCCGTCCACGACGTATTTATCAAACAATCCCCCGAATTCAGAAACTTTTTTAGTAACCCATGCGCTCAGGTTTACGGCTCCGTCTACAATTTTACTGTCAAACCAATACAACGCAGAACTAAGAACCAGTGTCAGTTTGACAATAATCAACTCGTACAGCTCATCAAAATACCATTTGTTGTACAGGAAATTATATACCGGACGGAATCTGTTTTTAATCGGGATCAGATCTATGCCGTTTCTGAAATAGATCACAAACGCCAGCAAAAGACCGCCAAGCGTACAACCGACAGAAAAAATCATTGCCATCACATGAGAGTGATGAGATGCCTCGATATATTGTTCTGTATATCCGGCAACCGAAGTTTCTTCCATACTTAAAAATGGAAGGCGGAACTCCTGAGGTACAACATTTTTAGAGAAATTTAAACCCTGTACCAGCCATCCGGAGTCACCGGAGAGAGGGTTGAATGAAAAAATAAAGAAGAATGAAAGTCCTGCAAGAATCATGAGAGGAACAGCCATTACTTTGGGTGATTCATGAACTGCATGTCCATGTGCAGCAGCTTCTTCCACCTTTTTAACATTACCCTTAATGAAGACTCTGAAGACTAATCTGAACATGTAAAATGCAGTAAGGAAGGTTACACCAAAACCAACAATAGCAAAAAACCAGTTACCGGTCAGTGAACCATACACAAGTCCTGCATTCATAATCGCATCTTTACTAAGGAAACCGGAAGTAAAGGGGAATCCTGTCAGAGAAAGCGTATATATGGTAAATGTAATAAAGGTAATTGGCATGTATTTACGGAGCCCGCCCATATTACGGATATCCTGTTCATGGTGCATACCGTAAATAACAGAACCTGCAGCAAGGAATAATCCTGCCTTAAAGAATGCGTGTGTTGTCAGATGGAAAAAGGCATTGCCAAATGAACCCAAACCAATTGCCATAACCATGAGACCCAGCTGGCTCAAAGTTGAATATGCAAGAACCTTTTTAATGTCATACTGTGTGAATGCAATCGTCGCGGGAATAAGAGCTGATAGAGCACCAATTACTGCAATAAAGAAAAGTGCATCGGCGGATAAAAGGAAGTAAACCTTCAGAACCATATACACACCGGCTGCGACCATGGTAGCAGCATGTATTAATGCACTCACAGGTGTAGGGCCTTCCATCGCATCCGGAAGCCAGACGTGGAGAGGGAACTGTGCAGATTTACCGATTGCTCCGCAGAAAAGGAGAACACCTGTTACAGAAAGCCAAAACCCGCTGTTAAACGGGATAATACCTGAAGCCAACTGGCGGGAAATTTCATCAAATGAAAATGAACCGTAGGTTACAAATATGAGAAGGATACCGGCAAGCATTCCAAAATCACCGAATCTGTTGGTGATAAATGCTTTTTTGGAAGCATCGGATGCACTTTTTTTCTCAAACCAGAATCCGATGAGCAGGTAAGATGAAAGTCCCACCAGTTCCCAGAATATATACATCATCAGCAGATTATTAGTGACAACAATGCCATTCATGGAAAAGGTGAATATACCCAGATAAGCAAAGTACCTGCTGTATCTTTTATCTCCGTGCATATATTCAAGTGAGAACACATGTACCAGCAGACTGATAAGGGATACTACAAAAAGCAGTAAAACAGCCAGACTGTCAAACTGAAAACCAAGATCAATAGTGAGTCCGGGAAGTGATATCCAATTAAAGGAGCTTACCAGGTGAAGACTCTGAAGGTTGCCGAAGGTCAGAATTAAAATTAATCCTGCTGCAAGGAAATTAACCGAAATCATAACGATTTCAGCCATATATGCCTTTTTAGTCCTGCTGTTTAACAGGAGAGTCAGGATAAATCCGACAAACGGTGAAAAGAGAGCTATAGTTGCGAGTTGAGTTAATAGTTCCTGATTCATGCTTATTCTTTTAATTTATCCGCTTCATCAGCATTAACGGTGTTAAAGTTTCTGTATATATTAAGGACGATTCCCAATGCAACAGCTGCTTCGGCAGCTGCAAGGACTATCACTATAAGTGCACTCAGCTGGCCGGAAGGCCCGAATTTACCAAAGTGAGCGAAAGCTATAAAATTGATGTTTGCTGCATTGAGCATCAGTTCCACACCCATAAGTATCAGTATGGAGTTCCTGCGGGTAATCATTGCGTACAATCCTAATGAGAAAAGGATAGCACTGATTACCAAAAAATGGGATAAGGTAATTTCTGTCATACTTTTTCTTTCCTCCCGATTGATGCGGCACCGATAAGAGCAGCCAAAAGCAGAATGCCGAGCAGTTCAAACAGCACCAGATAATCTTTTACAAAATAGAGGGAAAGTTCTTTCATTGATATCGGGGTAAATACCGTTGTCTTAGCAGTCATGCTGTCACCGGTAACCACCAAAAGCAGTAATCCCAAAAGGGCACCCGTGATCACCGAACCAAGTACAACATTTGAAAAACCTGTTTTCAGGTTTTCATCAAAAACATTGTTTGTGAGCATCACACCGAAGATTAATACAATCAGAATACCGCCCACATACACAATCAATTGTATAATTGCGAGGAAATCAGCATTCAGCAATACATATA
>CAYYJL010000258.1:0-598 GCA_964472245.1 uncultured Ignavibacteriaceae bacterium
CTTCCGGTGTTAACTGTCCACCCTCCGGCAAACCGGTAATAATCTCCGACTTTCGTACCGCACGGAGATTATCAAAGTATAAGGTTCCGTATGGTGCAGATGATGCATCATTGGTTAGCTGGTAGCTGTCAATGCGGTAGAGAGCCAAATCAAGCTGCCCGTTGCCAATCCAGGTGCCCACCAAAGCAGGATTATTGAGCTGCCATTCATATAGTTTCCAACCGCGCCAGGTGACTGGAGTCCAGATGGATACTTCATGATTCGGCCAGGATGTACCGCCGTTTCCTTCATCCACGGCAATTCTGAATTTTGTACCGCTGCCATCACCGTATATATATGTTTGCAGGATATATGAAGTATCAAACGTAACATCCCTGGGAGCACCACCGGATAGATACATACGGATAAGTTTTGTCCCCGGTGCGGGATCCCACTGATACCGCAGCATACCCGCCTGTGCAGGGCTGGTTGCAGGCAGATAATATGTAGTGGAATAATCAAATCCCGTACCGCTGTCTACAATACCAATGGTCGATCCGCTTTGCTGCGGGTTCCACCATAATCCATCACCGTGAAAGTTATCTATCACTAATGGGAC
>CAYYJL010000258.1:608-4783 GCA_964472245.1 uncultured Ignavibacteriaceae bacterium
TGAAACTGCAAATGGAATTTCAATCTGAGGATTTACACCATTGCCAGCAAGGTCAGTAAGTCCGGATGTGATGGTTAACAGATAATTGGAACTGATAACAAACCGCTGCTGGGGTTTGAGTGAAAGGCGGGTTCTGCCATTTTCTGTAGTCAACCGCATATCTTTAGCGATTGCAGAACCTCCTTTTGTCAGCAAAATGTTTGTATGCGTTACCGTGGCGGGAGCAATTTCTTCGTTAAATAAAATTGAAATCACATCTTCAGGGTCAATAAGAGAATTATTTACTGTATCGGGGAATGAGGTAATTACAAATGGTCCTGTCTGATCCAAATCTTCCGTTCTGAAGTACAGGTGGAACGTATCACCCGGGACTCCATTTGCATTGCCATCAATAGCTTTACCGTTAATATCAACAGCCGTAGGTGCGATTGAAAGTGTATAATTTGTTGCAAACGCAAGGTTCCCCTGCGTTAGAAGGGAAAGTGATTTACTGTCGCTGCTCCATAGTGCGGAAGAAAATGTTACCGCCGGATTTGTTGAGATTGCCGATGTTACACTGGCCCGGTTCATTGCCTTGGAAAAATTGAGCTTAATCTGAGTGGCAACGCCAATGGTATCGTTTTGACCGGGAACACTTGAGATAACAACAGGGGCAAACGAGGGAATTGAATCGGTTACTGCAGGAGCAGAGACGGGGGACTCATTCCAATACCTGTCGGCGGCAGTTACATGATACACATATCTTCCGTTAAAATCCTGTAAGCCGTTAAAGGATTGTACAACCGAAAATGTATCCTTCATAAATTTAATATCTACAATTTCTGCCATGTCGGTATTTATCACAGAATCGGCACTCCGGTATATAATATACCACATATTTTGCGGAGACGTGGGGGAGGGGGTTACCTTCAGCCGGTAATTGAGGGAATCAATTTTGTTTAGTGCCAGGGTAGGCGCTTCAGGAGTTGTGTCTCGCACCGTCCGTGCATCACGAATTTTAGTTTTCTTTTTGAAGAAAGTTTCTCCCGCCTCGATAAAGTAGTTCTTATCTCTCCAACTTCCATAACTGAAAAACTGGAACCCATCCACAAAGGGAACCGTTCTGGATGAAGTAATCACATCCGGATGGTTCTGCCAAACGTTGTTTTCGGCAAGTATATACGAGCCAGGCCCGACGGTAAATAATCTGCCTGCTGCTGATCCGGTCTGGATATACTGCCCCCAGCATTGAGGGCACTGACCGTTGAGCATACCCACGAATGCTGAGCCGGTTGTCCAGTGGTAGTGCATTGGGGTTAACTGGTCTATATACCCCATGTTAAACCAAAGTGCTGCATCCTGATATACAATGCCGTAACCTTGCCAGCCGGACCAATTATATTTGCCGATAGCGGCTACAGAGGTTCTGACCCAGGGTTTTACAGATTTGATTGAATCCTGCAGAGTTCTGACAAATTCCGTAACTGAACCTCTCCAGAATTCTTCCCATGAGGCGAAACCGGAAGGAACACCTGCGGAAAAAGGATGTTCCACATCATAAAGATAGCGTCCTGCCTGATTTTCCTCCAGGGCATTCATATATTCATCGGTCTGCATGCCGTCCAGCAGAGCGAGTTTCTCTTCATCTTCGTTTTTGGGAGAAGGTTTTTCAAGTGTGCTGCTGTATTCGTTCCAGCGTATATAATCGAGATGAAAGCCGTCTATATCGTAGTTACGCACAACCTCCATCGCAACTTTGTTAAGATATGTGCGGACGGCAGGGAGTCCGGGTGATAAAGCAATATTAGCTGTCATGGGGTTTCCGCTTTGGTCGCGGCAGATCCATTCCGGATGCTGTTGTGCAGGTGCTCCCGGGGCAGTGCTTCCGGATGCAAAAACATTGAACCAAGCGTGAAGTTCCAAACCACGTTTATGTGCTTCCTCAATTGCATATGCAAGAGGATCAAATCCCGGATATGAGCCGCCGGCATATGAACCCCATGGCTCATATGAGGATGGATAATATGCGGTACCTGCCTGACGCACCTGCCAAAGCACTGATGTCATTTTTGCTGTGACATGGTCATCAAGAATTCTTCTGATTCTTGCTTTGTTTGTTTCAACACTGCTGGAAGAACTTATATATTCCCAGGTGATTACCCAGGTAGAGCGGAATTCCTGATTTGTAGTTTGCGGAAAAACGAGTATAGAGAGGCAGAATGCCAGCAAAAGAATTAATTTCATATTTTTACCGGATAGATATTTTGTTAGTAAGCGGAAAATTGAATCGTAATTTAAAGAAAAATCCCCAGTTTACCCGAATAGTTCTGAATTTTTCAATCAGAATAAAGCGGATTGTGCCCCTGGTCATGATGGGGTTGCTCCTTTCAGGGTGTGCTTCAACAATAAGGTACGGAACACCTTCCCCGGATGCCGGAAAGCCATCCCCGGAGATTGATGCAGGCGAATATGATGAGGTGATGGTTCTCGCCGCCGAAACAGGTACTGCTTCGTATTATGCCGACAAGTTCCACGGCAGATTAACCGCCAATGGGGAAGTTTTTGATATGTATAAGGTTTCCGCCGCTCACCCGAAATATCCGTTAGAAACCATTGTTCGTGTTACCAATTTGAAAAACGGCAGGCAGCTCGTTATCCGGATAAATGACAGAATGCCGAATTTTAAGGGGAGAGTGATTGATTTATCCTATCAGGCAGCCAAAGAGCTTGGTATGATAGCTGACGGCATTACCGAGGTGAAAATTGAAGTGCTGGAATGGGGTAAGGGTAAAAAAGTTAAATGAGTCCGGGCCAGTCTGACCCAACTTCCTGAAATCTTTCCCTGATCCGTTTATATATATCTTTTGGGAGAGGCCCCTTTTCAACAGAACGGATACATGCCTTCAGATTTTCCGGATTGCCTGTGCCGATGATTGAGGAGGATATACCCGGGGAAAAAGCGGCAAACCTGAGTGCAAGTTCAGCCGGTTCTAGTTCACTTTCGTATGCTAATTCCTTCATGCGTAACCAGTACTGTTCTGCATAATTACCGTGCGGCTGTTCCTGAAAGTGCCAGGGAACATTGCCCAAACTTCTTTTTCCAATAACGCCGCAGCCCTGCTCTTCCGCCGAAGGTATATACTCATTCAAACTTTTCTGATCATACAGGTTTACTGATGTTTGCAGGCCGGTGACCATTCCGGAGGCAAGTGCAAATGCAAGGTCCACATTTTCACCTGAATAAGCAGCCACTTTGAGCCAGCCCCGGCTTTTACATTCTGCCAGTGCTTCCAGAACTCCATTGTGCCTTAATATATCACTGCTGCAAGAGTGAAGGTGGACAATGTCAATAATACCTGTCCGCAAAGTTTTCCGGGCAATATCCACACCTGCAACCACGCAATCGTACGTCCAATCAGGAATTCCGTCAATTCCGTAACCGACTTTGGTAGAGAGTATATATTCTCCTCTGCGGTGGGAGATGTAACGCCCGATTCTTTCCTCAGAAAGACCATATCCCCTGGCAGTATCAATTAAGGTTATGCCTGAATCGAGTACGGTGTGGAGAAGTTTTTCTATATCACGGTCAGGAGTACGCGGGTCACCGATCTGGCCTGCACCGAACCCGAGCACCGAGACCTTCAGCCCGGAATTTCCGTACTTCCTTTGTTTCATATCAGTAGATTAAGGAGCACTTATTTATAATTAACAAACTGAACGGGGAAGTCTAATTCTGCACCCTTGATGAGTTTCTGAATTTCCTGTAAGTCGTCAATTTTTGGAGCTGTAACACGTACCTGTTCATCCTGTATTTGTGCATTAACTTTAAGCTTGGTATCCTTAATCATCTTGGTGATTGTTTTTGCATTTTCTTTTGAGATACCGGATTGCAGATCAATTTTTTGACGGACTGAATCATGCGTGGCTGCTTCCGGTTCACCCGGTTTCATAACTTTGATGGAAAGACCGCGTTTGATGAATTTTGTTTGTAAAATATCAATTGCTGCTTTCCTGCTGTAATCATCCTTGCTGTGCAGAGTGAGGAATTTATCTTTTTTATTGAGTTCAAGAGTTGTTTTTGAATCCTTCAGGTCATACCGCTGCTGAATTTCCTTAATCGCCTGATTGACCGCGTTATCCACTTCCTGAAAATCTATTTCCGAGGTATAAAACTGCGCAATTGGAAGGGGGTGGAA
>CAYYJL010000259.1:0-4752 GCA_964472245.1 uncultured Ignavibacteriaceae bacterium
CTCCCGCGCGGAATGATGGTCACCTTGTGAACAGGGTCTGAATCAGGAAGCATTTTAGCAACCAAAACATGACCAATTTCATGATAACTTGTAGTTTTCTTCTCCTGATCAGAAATAATCATACTTTTGCGTTCCATCCCCATCATAACTTTATCTTTTGCTTCTTCAAAGTCAGACATATCAACTTTGTTCTTGTCTTTTCTTGCTGCCAATAAAGCCGCTTCATTAACCAGATTTGCCAATTCAGCACCGGCAAGACCCGGAGTACCCTTTGCTAAGATTTCTAATTTCACCCCTTTATCCAACGGAATTTTTCTTGTATGGACTTTCAGGATTCCCTCACGGCCTTTAACATCGGGTCTGTCAACAACAACCTGACGGTCAAATCTGCCGGGTCTGAGCAATGCCGGGTCCAGTACATCAGGCCTGTTTGTAGCAGCAATAATGATAACACCATTGTTCTGCTCAAAACCATCCATCTCAACTAAAAGCTGATTAAGGGTTTGTTCGCGTTCATCATGTCCGCCGCCTAAACCGGCACCACGCTGACGGCCCACTGCATCAATTTCATCAATGAAGATGATACACGGAGCGCTTTTTTTACCCTGTTCAAATAAATCCCTTACGCGGCTTGCACCAACACCAACAAACATTTCCACAAAGTCTGCACCGCTTATTGAGAAAAACGGTACTCCCGCTTCACCGGCTACCGCCCTTGCGATAAGGGTTTTACCAGTACCGGGACTGCCTACTAACAGCACTCCGCGTGGAATTTTAGCACCAAGTTTCTGGAATTTTGCAGGTTCTTTCAGGAATTCAATTACTTCCTGCAGTTCAACTTTTGCCTCATCGTTACCGGCAACATCACCAAAGGTTACCCGGTTGTTAGACTGATTAATAAGTTTAGCTTTGCTTTTGCCAAAGGAGAAAATTCCTCTGGTACCGCCGGCTCCGCCACCACCCTGCATTCTCCTCATAAAGGCAAAATAGAGTGCAATGAGCAACAGCCAGGGGACAAACGTGATTAATAAACTCATCCACTCATTGGATTGTTTATCAAAGGAATAGTCAATACCGTTCTGCTTCCAGACTTCTTCTTCTGCAATTATCATCGGCTCAGGCAGGTACACGGAGATGTTTCTGACCTTAACTTCATTAATCATTTCCTCCTGTGTGAGGTCTCCCTTAAAGTAATAATCATTAATGTCAGATTTGGTAATAACGGCTTTGCTGATTTTCTTTTCAGCAATTAATCTCTTGTACTCCTTATAGGAGACTTCGGTGTAACTAACACCGGCACCGCGCATCATTTGAATAACAATCACGGCTGCTACAATAACCAAGCCCCAGGTAAATACAGTACGGATTATTTTTGTCCAATCAAACTCGTCATCAGGACGGTTATTCGGATTTTTATTGCCGCCGCCTGATTGGCCTGTATTCTTCTTTTGGGATTTCTCGTCTTCCTGACGGGCGTTATCTCGGTTTTCTGTCATATAATCTTTATTAAATTCATTTTCCATTTTTTATTTCCTCCCGCAGCGCATAGATTGACCGCAGATTGCGATATTTTTGTGAATAATCCAATCCGAAGCCAATCACAAATTCATCGGGAATATTAAAGCCAATATAATCAATTTTGACGTCATATTTTATACTTTTCGGCTTAACCAACAGCGATGCAACCCGCACGCTTGCAGGGTTTTCTGCCTTTATCATGTCCAGCATAAATTTTACGGACAACCCTGAATCTACGATATCTTCCACAACTATGATGTGACGATCCCGTATTTGGCAATTCAACTCTTTAATCAGCGTAACCGTTCCGGATGAGATTTTTGCTTCACCATAGCTGGAAAGTTTGATGAAGTCCACTTCGCACTCACCTTCAAAATGGCGCACCAAATCGGAAAAAAACAAAAATGACCCGTTAAGCACGCCTACAAATGTTGGGGATTTACCCTCATATTCCTTTGTCAGCTGGGCTGCCAATTCCTTCGTCCGGACTTGAATTTGTTCTTCCGTCAGAAGCGGAACAAAGGTATCGCCGTTAATAACTATTTTATCTTTCATTCAACTGTAACTTTATAAATAAACTTTTTATCTTCTGTAATTTTTACCTGTTCACTGAGCCGTCTTCCGGCAACCGCAATAATTTCTTCGCCATTGAGGAGAACCAGCTCCCGCACTTTTAAATGCTCGGGCAGTTTATAATCATTAAGGAAATCGCTGATCAGGCGGGTACCCTTCATGCCAAGAGGAGTGAACTTATCTCCGGCCTGCCATCTTCTCAATGTAACAGAACCAAGCGGCTCTGTGGTTCCAATATACTCAATATCGGGGGTGTTAGAATAATCTACTTCAGATATTTCGGATTCCTCAATCCGCACCCTCCTGCCTTCATATAAGACGGCTGAATTAACCGGAATACTCTCAAATTCATTCAAGTTTTTCTGCTGCCGGTAAAACCGAATCTCTCCCCTGCCAATGTAAATCCGTGCTTCCTTTCCTGTTTGATAGGTAAAGGCGGCTTTCGATTCTAATTTTTCAAAAATATCTTCAGTTAACCCATGTCCGCTGCCCCCCAGTTCCTTTTTCAGCAGTTCATGCAGGGCATACTTCCTCAAAAAACCTGTCAGGTAGTAATACTTGTCAGTTTTATAAATTCTTTCTTCATCGGCCCCGGCAGTAACCCCAGACCAGGTTTCAGCTGTATAGGAGTCAGCAAACTCTCTCACTTCGTTCATCAGTCCGGAAAACCGGAAAATGGAATCTGCAAGCGAACCTCCAAACTTTGACTCTGCCGATGGAATAATAATGTTTCTGATATAATTTCGTTCAACATCATTTTCCGCATTTGTACTGTCTTCTCTCCAGGTCAGCTTCCTGTTCCGGAGCGAAGCATGTATATCATTCCTCTTCAAACAAAGCAGCGGCCGTATATACTCCTCCCTCTGTGCAGGGATGCCGCTCATCCCGTGAAACCCTGCGCCCTTAAAGAGATTCAGCAGAACAGTTTCCGCGTTATCATCAATATGATGTCCGGTTGCAGTGAGAGTGTAATCATACTCCTTCATCAATCTGCTGAAAAATGCATACCGTTCAATCCGTGCTGCTTCCTCAACTCCTGTCTGCAATTCTGCTGCTGACTTCTGAATATCAATATGTGCAGAGTAAAACGGGATTTCATTTTCTTCAGCGAGCTGCCTGCAAAAAAGTTCATCACGATCACTTTCCGCACCTCTCAGCATGTGGTTTAGGTGTGCAACTCCAACAGCGGCGTTAAACATCCGGCGGATTTTCAGAAGAAAGTAAAAGAGGAAAACTGAATCAGCGCCGCCGCTCAGTGCAATCAGCACTTTGCTTTGCTGCGGAATCAGTTTTTTTCTTTGGACAAAATTGAGAACCCTTTTTTCAAAGGTATCCACTCAATAACCCATCTCCCTGAGGCGGGCTTCTGTGATTTGACCGGACGGCTCTGCGGTTTGAGCATTGAGTATATATTTACCCAGCAGGTCAAACTCCAGGTTAACCGGGTCACCGGCTTTTTTAACCGCAAGGTTGGTCATCTTCCAGGTATGCGGAATCACCGCAACTTTTACCATCCCATCCCCTTTTTCTGCCACAGTAAGACTTATACCTTCTATTGCAATGGAACCAACGGGAATAACATTCCTGTTGAACCTGGAATCAAAACTGATAGTCATTATATGGCTGGCAGTTAATTTTTCTATGGATATTATTCTGCCGCGTGTATCAGTGTGTCCGCTTACAAAATGCCCGCCCAATCTTGTGGTGGGCAGCAGACTACGCTCAAGGTTTACTATAGAACCTGCCTGTAAAAATTCAAAATTAGTTTTGCTGAGCGTTTCTTCTACTGCTTCCACACTGAATTCGTTTTTACCAGCAGAAACAACCGTTTGGCAAACACCGGATACATTAATGCTGTCACCAAGCTTTACATCTTCCAAGACCAATGATGCCTGCACGACTATTTTTTTACCTCTGCCGAGAGGTGATACAGATTTTATAATTCCGGTTTCTTCAACCAAGCCCGTGAACATGCGCCGTTGTTTCTTTTTTCCTTAGTGTTATAAATACGTCATCACCGCATCTGCGCACTGATGAGATTCTAAAATTCAGTTTAAACGGTTTTTTATATATATCAGGATGCACAAGCATATCCCCTGTGCCGTAAATTTCAGGTGCATAAAAGAGCGCAATCTCATCCGCGAGTCCTGCTTTCAGGAATGATGCATTCACTTTCCCGCCGGCTTCCACCATAACTGATGCTACATTCCTTTTACCTAATACCGATAGTACCTCATTGAGGTCCGGAGTGCCGTCCGCAGCGGCCGGTACTTCTATAATCTCAGCGCCGGCATTATTCAACCGGACTCGCCTTTCAGCCGAAGCAATCATGGTGCAGAATATGAGGATATCCCGTTTTTCATGTGTTTCAAATATTCTGGCTCCGTGCGGCGTTTTCAACATGCTGTCCAGAACAACCAGCTTAGGTGTCTTGCCTTTTACCAAACGTGTGTTCAGCCGGGGGTCATCAACCACAACCGTGGAAACCCCGGTCAGGAGTGCGTCATAAGACGAACGCATTTTATGAACAATTTTTTTTGAAGCTGCTGAGGTGATTTGAGTCTGCACCCCGGTATCGGCATTTATCCTGCCGTCTAAGGATGCTGCTATTTTAAGTGTTATATACGGGAGTCCTGTGGCTATATATTTTACAAAGAACTT
>CAYYJL010000260.1:0-4747 GCA_964472245.1 uncultured Ignavibacteriaceae bacterium
GAGAAAAGATATATCACCAACGGGGAAATCAGGCAGCTCGATTGGAATCAGTTCCACGCCCGCGGATTGCAGTTTTTGTATTAATAGTGAATCAAACTTCTTGAAGCCATACTCCCCTTCAAAATCACTTTTGGTATATCCTACTCTGAGTTTCTTTATATCTGCTTTTGACGAATAACTGAAGGGAGCATCATATACCGTCGGGTCAATCCCATCCGGACCATATATAACACTGAAGATGATTGCCAGATCCTCCACGCTTCTTGCCATAGGTCCTATTTTATCCATAGACCAGGAAAGAGCCATGGCTCCTGTGCGGCTTACTCTTCCGTATGTTGGCCGCAATCCGCTGATGCCGCAAATGGTTGAAGGTGATACAATGGAGCCGTACGTTTCTGTCCCGATAGCAAATGGAAGCAGCCCGGCTGAAACGGATGCCGCCGAACCAGCCGAGGAACCGCTTGAACCGGCTGATGAATCCCATGGATTACGCGTCTTTCCGCCATACCACACATCACCCCATGCCAGTGCACCCATGGTTAGTTTTGCCGTCAACACAGCTCCTGCTGCTTTTAGTTTTTTAACTACTGCTGCATCTTCAGGCATCATCTGGTCTATATACGGTTCTGCACCCCAGGTTGTTTTATAATCTTCGGTTGTCAGCAAGTCCTTAATGCCGTAGGGAATGCCGTGCAACAAACCGCGGTATTTACCTTCAGCAATTTCTTTGTCTGCAAGTGCAGCTTCTTTCAATGCACGTTCTTCGGTTATAGTAATCACACAGTGCAGAAGAGGATTATATTGTTTGAGCCGGGCAATAAAGTATTTTGTCAGCTGCACGGATGAGATTTGTTTTGATTTAATCAATGCGGCAAGTTGCCCGACCGTATACCAGGCAAGACCTTCATTGGTTTTAGTAATTTCTGTTCTCTCATATCCGGAAAAGTTATATATACTTTCCCCTTCCGGCATCTTAAATCCCGGAGGCAGCGGGTTAAACAACAATGAGGGCATTACGCTGTTCTTCAGGTTAATATTCCGCAAGACTGTATAATTCTTTAACTGATCATTTAGTTCTGCGGTCATGGAATCCCTCTCCGCATCGGTAAACTCCAGCCCGATTATTTTTTGAGCATTAATAATATCTTCCTTATTTACTGACTGGGCAAATACAGCAACAGCTAAAAACAGGAATACAATAATCGAGTACCGCATGAGAATCCTATAGAATATGAATAACGGAAGGTAAATTAAAAAAAAGGGAAGAATATTCCTTGCCTGTGAACGAATATTCTTCCCGGAGAAAAGTTGAGTGGTATCTTAAATAGCTGCGATAAATCCCAGACTAAATGCCGGAAATTTGTGCGTGAAATTATACTGCCACTCTGCAGTTAACCGAATATTGCGTCTTGCAGCATGTCCTGCATGAAGTGCAATGGTGCGGCTGTTCAATGTCTCTTGTTTTGACTGTATCCAGTTGAACACCGCCACGCCATAAAATCTGCTGTCATCACCATTAGGGAGGTAAATCAGCTCCGCCATAGCACCTTCTGTCCTGATGTCTGTAATTCTGCCTGAGTACAAGGTAGCATCATCCAGCCGATTCAGATACATGGCATTTAGCTCAAATGGTCCTGCATTTAGAGTGATATCGCCGGAGAACATATTCATTGCATTTTCCGAAAAACGCTGTACTTCTTTGCCAAAATACCCGAACGTTCCTATCCTTACACCCGGGATGATATCCTGTGAAATTCTCACGGCAACATTCTTATAATCGTCATTATCAAAATTACCGTTAGTTCCCGGTGTGCCAATGCCAGTTCCATTTACAAACAGGGCAAAGATATCAGTTCCCTCAACCGGCATATAATTAATCATTAAACCGCGGTCATAGGTGAGGTTTACCGGAGAGGCACCAACTTTCACTTTTAGTATATCGTAATCGGCGCGGGTCAGGCGTACTTCCCTTTTAAACAATGGATCTGAAACCTGAAACTGACCTATATATATATCTAAATCCAGATTAGCAATATTGTTAAACATAAGATAAGCATCTTCTATCTTGCCGTTTTCACCGTCCTCCAGTATATAATAAGCATAATAGGAAATGAATTTCGATAATTCACCCCCTGAAAGAATCTTAAACACGGAGGGAGCGTAGTAATCTGTAGTTTTAGATTTTTCTTTATTATAAGTAACATACCCTTCCAGTCTCATAGCAAGAGGCACATCCCGGATGAGGGATAAATTATCATCACCGGTATCCTGAAAAAAGCGGGTAGCTTCCTTATCCTTCAGTGCAAATCCGTTTGCCGCAAACTCTTCCCCATAATCTTTCAGTTTTGGGAAAGGTGCATGGCACGTTTTGCAGCTCATGCTGTATTTTCTGGCAAAAGCGGGAATTGCCTGCAGCTCTGAGAGAGTTCCGGCTAATATTATAAGTGCAATTAATATTCTTAAAATATACATTCTATACATTCCTTATCTTAGGGTAATATTGTTATTGATGTGGAGTGTTTATTAACTAGCACAACCTCTGCTTCATCCGGAACCCCCAGCAAATCTGCAACAGATTTAATTAATTTCTGATAATTTAATGTTGCCGTCACGGTGAGTTTGCCTGCGGGCAGATTATCCGGAAGGTTAAAACTTGCTGTTTCAAGTTTTGTTTCACGCGGGCCCAGCCGGTAGTCCACGCCAAATGATTTGGTATTCCACTGCTGAATGGTCATTCTGCCCTGCGGATCAAGATACGCTTTCCTGAAAATCCTGTTGCCTGCCTGGATTGCATCGCGCTGTACTCCCTTAAACCCGGGATCGTTCAATGCAATACCCATATCCCGATAAGCTAATACATCGGCACTGATAGTATATTCCTCACCTTCAAATCCTTTTTTATCAACCGGTAGATGGTATATATTCCCTTTTGCATCAACTGCTTCAATCTCCATCCATACTAACCGGTCTTCCACAGAGCCCGTTGGGAATTGATGCCCCGTCTTCTGGTTAAACAGTGCTACGGTAAACTTTACTTTTTCACCCGGTTCAGCTTCATATATATCAGCGTGAATACGAAGTTCAATAGTTCCCGCTATTTTACCATTATCGTGTGCACCATGAAATAAATGCTGCCGGACATCCGGATATGTTTTACCCATACTTGCGGATTTTCCCTCCGCATATGTCATGTGGCAGGTTTGGCAGTTCACCCCCTGTTTTGCATATGGGCCTTCCTGCCATTCCAGATGTGTGGATTTTACCCAAACACCAAAAGGACTTTTTTCATTATGGCAAGTACCGCAAAAATCTGAAGTTGCCAGAAAGTCTGATTTTACTGTTTGATGCTCCGGAGAGTTGGTTCCGCCTCTGGGCCCGTACTTTACCTTACCCGGGGACGAGATGAAATTAAAATTATGTGGAACATCTCCTTTGAAACCTGTGACAGTATGACAAACATCGCAGGAAACTCCTTCATTTGCGCGGCTGTTAAATTCCGGTTTTGGAGGTGGGACATCACCCGCTAAAAAGGAGACCGGGGCATGGCATCCGTTGCAACCGGCTTTCACCTCTGCTACCAGAGGGTCTTTTTCCGCATGGGGCACAGCAAGTTTAAAGTATTCCACTTCATCCCATTCATGCGTGTAAGACTGTGACATCATGGATTGTTTCCATTGGGCATAAATATCGGTGTGGCAGGATGTTCCGCAGAATGCTGGAGTTTGATAATCTTCGTATTTACGGGAACCAAGCGCTTCACCCCCTGCAAGTGTTTGAGCGGCAGTATATATCGGAAAACCAAACAAAAGAATACAAAATAACAGCGTGATTTTCATAATAAACCTCTTTTGTTTTCGCTGCCAAAATATAATTAATTGCCGAATGAGATGCATTCTTCAAAGTATGTAATACTTAAACTTAGATTAAGTCTTGATTATAAAGAGAGCAGTGAATATATCTGTTCATTTATTCAACATAAACTTATAAAATATTTATACGATGCTGTGTATATCGTATTCATATTCACCGTAATTTTACACTGTATATCCATATGCTTGGATAACACAACACACATTTCGTCGGAGAAAATATGAAACGATCTTTGGCTCTCCTTATTCTTATCCCTATAACGTTTATATTCACCTCATGTGAAGATGACAAAATAACTGACCCGCCTGCATCCGGCACAACCAATGTATCAGGTACTATTGAAAACTGGTCCTTCTCAACAGGTAAAACAGTAAAGATTGGAACCTATAACGGACCTTCAAGCTTTCTTGAAGTTGGCAGCGGTGCAATACAAACTGACGGGAGCTTCAGCATTACTTTGAATACTCCGCCAGCAAATCTTCTTGACTCTTTAACATCTTCCTGTGAGGAATGTGAAGGCGGTTTTACCTCCACGACAGCCGGAGTGATGGTTTATGGGACAGCCGGCGGACTGATATATCAGGGTACACAAGTCTTTGGGGTCACTCAGTATATTAACAGGGATTTCAGCGGCGATGAACTTTATATACCGGCGCTTAATGATGTGTATCAGGAATTGGTATATTTCTCAAAGGCAACCACTTTTAATGGTTCTCAAACGTATAACGATTCTTTTGACGGCACCCATACGACAAGAGTTACAAGAACCGCGAGTAATATAACAGTCGCAGCCGGATGGAATAAATTATATACAACTGTTACATCAAGAACGGATACAACTGCAACATTCAGCATGTCAACGGTTAACTCGGCTTCT
>CAYYJL010000261.1:0-4727 GCA_964472245.1 uncultured Ignavibacteriaceae bacterium
ATATATAAATGTGATATTTAGAATAACAGAAGACCAAGCCAGAATAAAGTCAACATTTGAGATTATTAAAACGAAATCAGTTAATAATATTTCTATATATTTTACTAATAGTGATATTACGAAATGTTATTATCTCTTATTGGATCGTATGATGACATGGTTTGATAAATTTGTGGAACTACCACATAAAATAAAGGATAAAGGAAAACTTGGATATACATTTTCGCCTTCAAGTATAAGTATTACAAATCTGTCTTCAAATTCAACCGGCAATAATTTTTCTCCCAACTTGGTATATGAACCAGTACAGCCCTCGGGTGCAGGTACAGCTCAAAGCCCCTACTTAATCGCAAACCTTGGCAATCTCATGTGGATGGCTCTAAGTAACAACCACTGGGATAAATACTATCAACAAACTGCAAATATTGATGCCTCCGTAACTTCCGGCTGGTATAACGGTGCGGGGTTTCCGCTTGTGGGTAATTTAAGCCAACCTTTTACCGGTTCCTATAATGGGGCGGGTTTTACCATTTCCAATTTATATATAAACAACGGCGGCCAGGAAGGGTGTGGCTTTATCGCCATTTTTCAGGGTATCTCCCTTCAAAACATAAACCTTACAAACGTTTCAATAACAGGAAATCAATCAGTCGGGGGGCTCTGCGGATTTCTTTACTGGGGTGCTATTTCAAATTGTTCGGTCTCCGGAACTGTTTCAGGAAACACCTACACCGGCGGCTTGGTCGGGTTAATTTATAGCGAGAGTGGAACTATCACCCTCAGTAAGGCTAATGTAACAGTAACAAATTCCGGCGATGGCGGCGGCGGTCTGGTGGGTAATAATGGCGGAGCCATTGATAAATCTGCAGCATTCGGAAATGTTTCCGGAGGCTCCTCGTTGGGGGGATTTGTCGGCATCAACTATGGCGGAACTACCACTAATTGCTACTCAACAGGAAAGGTATCCGGCTCCGGAAGTTTCCAAAGCATTACCGGCGGATTTGCAGGATTAATTTTTGGCGGCTCTATTACAAATTGTTATTCAAACGGCTGGGTAAAACCGGCTGGTGTTGCAGGCGGCTTCCTCGGTTACTCTGCCACTGGTTCCGTTTCAAATTGTTTCTGGAACACTCAAACATCAGACCTGTCATCCAGTGCTGCAGGTACCGGTAAAACAACTGCTGAATTAAGGGTTCAATCCCTTTTCACTTCAGCATCCTGGAATTTTACTACAATTTGGCAGATCATTGCAAGTAGAAATTTTGGTTCACCTGCTCTTCAGGGTATCACACTTGATTCTGTTTCTGTTGCCGGAAATACTCAAACAGGTTCGGTCTTAATTTCTTATACGGATGGTTCAGCAAAATCAGTTACTTCTGATAACGCCGGCAATTATTCCTTTAATGTAATCTTTGGATGGGTGGGCACTATCTCCCCCTCCAAAGCTTCATATCTTTTTGCACCTTCTGTATATACCATTGACGGAATAAGCTACGATTCCACAGGTATAAATTTTATTGCAGAACTGATTACTGCGGGCACTCCTTCCGGTTCCGGGACGGCTGCTGATCCGTTTATTATTACGACTCTGGACAACCTTATCTGGCTTAGTGAAAAACCAAATTACTGGTCTGCATACTACTCCCAGAGAGCAGATATAGATGCCTCATCCTCAACAACCATTAACAGCGGCGCGGGATTTTCCCCCATCGGAAAAACCAGCACCAATTTTACCGGTTATTATGACGGCGGCGGCCATGTTATTAAGAACCTATATATAAACCGCGGCAGCCAGGATACCATCGGTTTCTTTGGCTGCGTTTCCGGCTCCGCTGTTCTTAAAAACATACGGCTTGTTGGTGTTAATATTACCGCCGGAAACTATACCGGCGGTCTGGTCTCAATTTTTGAAGGTGACAGTATTGTTAATTGCTATACAACGGGTGCTGTTGTCTGCTCATCGGGACAGTATATAGGTGGTTTTGTTTCCGGGCATCTAAGCGGTACCATTATATCATCATTTTCAGAATGTAATGTAACAGGATATCAAATAGCCGGTGGATTTGTTGCCGCTAATTCCGGAACTATAATCAATTGTTATGCAAAAGGCAACGTTGGCTGGGGGATATATACAGCGGGTTTTGTTTCCGTCAACCAGGGTACCGTTACCAATTGTTACTCAACTGGAGCTGTTTCCGGAGCTGCCCCCGGATATAATTTCGGCTTTACTGCATTTAATCAGGGAACCATTACCTCTTGTTACTGGGATACCCAAACCTCCGGAATTTCCACCAGCGGAGGCGGTACCGGTAAAACCACCGCGGAAATGAAAACTCAGGGAACCTTTACCGGTTGGAACTTCACCAGCCCCTGGGCTATTAATGCAGTTGTAAACAATAATTATCCATATATACAAGCGCTTATCATTCCGGGCGGTTCAGGTACTTCTCAGATACCGTATGCAGTTTCCAACCTTAATCATCTCTACTGGATAAGCACCAATACATCCTCCTGGAGCAAATACTTTAAACAGTCCTCTGATATCTCCGCTTCTGCAACCTCGGCCTGGAACTCCGCCGCAGGTTTCTCCCCCATCGGAAACAGCACCACTAAGTTCACCGGTTCTTATGACGGCAACGGATATATCATCTCTGATTTGTTTATCAATCGGGCTGCAACGCACATCGGGCTCTTTGGCAACACAAGCAGTGCTGCAACTATTACAGAACTCGGAACTAGCAATGTAAACCTTACAGGAAGAACCTACACCGGTGCACTTGTCGGATTAAACGAAGGGACAATTTCTCTCTGTTACTCTTCCGGAAGCGTCAAGATTAACGGAGCTTACAGCCATCTTGGCGGGCTTACAGGCAGAAATCAGGGCACCATCACAGACTCCTACTCAACTGCAGCTTGCAGCAGCGGGTCAACTATTGTAGGCGGGTTTGCCGGGTCCAACACCGGAACCATCACCCGCTGTTATTCTGCAGGATCTGTAACAGGCAGCACTACCCTGGGCGGCTTGATTGCGCAAAACACAGGTTCACTGGTTACCAACAGCTTTTGGGATACTCAGACCTCCGGCAGAAGCACCAGTGCCGCCGGTACCGGTAAAACCACGTCCGAAATGAAAACACAGTCCACATTCCTGAATGCCGGCTGGTCACTCGATACCTGGAATATGGGTGACGGCATCAACAATGGCTATGCTTACTTGAAATGGCAGAACCCCGCGGGCACCGCACTCCCCGTCGAACTGGAAAAATTCTCCGCCGCGCTTTCCGGCAGCAAAGTTCATCTGAACTGGACTACTGCCGTCGAGGTAAATAATTTCGGATTCGAGATTCAAAGAGCCGTCAAATCCGACAGTATATATATCAACTGGGAAAAAATCGGATTTGTTGATGGCAATGGTAATACAAACGTCAGTCATTCATACACCTTCCGGGATTTACTCTCACAAGCCGGCTCTTATGCTTACCGCTTAAAACAGATTGATGCAGACGGCTCGTTCTCCTTAACTGAACCGGTACTCATTGACTTTGGCATACCTGTCAAGTTTGAGCTGTATCAAAACTATCCTAACCCGTTTAATCCTTCAACCAAAATACGGTATGACATCCCGGCGGCTTCTCAGGTCAAGCTGGAAATCTATACCATACTCGGTGATAAAATCATGACTGTGGTTGATGAAATACAGCAACCCGGCAGTTTTACTGTGGACCTTAACATGTCCGGATACCCCTCCGGCACGTATATATGCCGTTTGAGCCACAATACCGGCAGTTCTGTAATAAAATTAATGTTAATTAAATAACCGGAGAGTACTGTAATGAACACGCAAAATAATTTTTCATCTTCTGATTCATCTGTTTTTAATCATCCGTTCTGGAATATATCTGCCGGAGACTACATACCACGGCACGACGAGACGGCGCCGTCACTGTTTCAGTTCCGCCTCGCGGAGAACATCGCGTATAACGGATTCCTGTTTACATTTTCAATTGCTTTCACATCTTTGGCTGCTTCAATCCTCATATTGCTTTAAGGAAGAATATGAAGCATTTTAAGCATCAATCAAAAAACGGCATGGGCGGATTGCTTATGAAACAATCCGGCCCATTACGCCCGCCTAAGAAAAAACGGGGTTTCTTTACAGAAATATTCAGCAATGCAGATGGACTGTTATCATTGCGCATAGCAATGATCGCTTACGCTCTCCTCTGCATATGCTTAATTCTCTATTTAATCGCCCCCCGTCTTTAAATATCAGGAAATTGGAGGAGCAGCATAAAAGAACATGCTGCTCCTTCTTCGGACAATATCGGAGACATCTTAGGTTTTACTAATCCTATTCATTTTATTAACCTTCTCTCCTGTCTTCCGCGCCGGGACACCCAAATGAAAATATATACTTGGAATTTACGCTAAAAATAAACTTTTTTTGCCTTAATAAGAAAAGCTGCAGAAGACAGCTGCTATCAAAAGAAAATATTCATTGCCGATAAAATGATAAATATAGTCTTCATATACTCATGAGAATTACTTTTTCTAGCATTCCATCCGCAGTTAAATTTACCGCCTGCAGATTAGTCACTGCAAAACTTTTTCCGCTGTTGCACCGCTCCTTAGAAATACCGCAGACTCACCACCGTATGCTGCATGAAGATATTATCGAAAGCAACGCGGTTGAATTATTCCCGACAGCGATCTTATAAACTGCCGGA
>CAYYJL010000262.1:0-4671 GCA_964472245.1 uncultured Ignavibacteriaceae bacterium
TTAAATGATTTATTATAATGTTTGTACTGTTCTAGATGTAATCGGACCTTACTAAACTTAACGATCGTGGTGTAAAGTTAAATTCCTGTGCGTAAAATAGGTCTTTTTTCACCCGATAATAAAGGTGCTGTCTAAGAGTGTAGTTTGAAGGTAAAAACTCTATTGCTTGGATTGTTAAAAGGCACAATGCTTATAAATTATCATTTTCTTTTGGGAAAATCGCAGTTTGTTGGTGCCTTAGATACGCTTTTTTGTTTCTTTCCGCTCGCCCGCATTTTGTATCAACTTTCCCCTGCCTTTTTGTTGTTTTTTTGAGTATAATACTAAGTTTGAATATTACCTGTTTTGCATGACTATTAAAGCTCCCAAAGAAAAAGTAATTACCATAAAAGGTGCCCGGCAGCATAACCTGAAGAATATAGATGTCCGGATTCCCCGCAATAAACTGATCGTGTTTACCGGGGTCAGCGGCAGCGGAAAGTCTTCTTTAGTGTTTGATACCATCTATGCCGAAGGGCAGCGCCGCTATGTGGAATCCCTCTCTTCTTACGCACGCCAGTTCCTGGAAAGAATTGATAAGCCGGATGTGGATTTGATTCAGGGGATAAGTCCCGCAGTGGCAATTGAACAGAAAACCGGCTCCCGCAATACACGCTCCACCGTGGGGACTTCCACGGAGGTGTATGATTATCTGCGCGTGCTGTATGCAAGGATTGGCCGCACGTATTGTTTCACCTGCGGCAAGGAGGTTAAAAAAGCTTCCACGGGAGATGTGTGCACATGGATTGAAGCCCTGCCGGAAGGTAAAAGATTATATATAACGTTCCCCATGCATCAGCACAGCGGACGCTCGGTTAAGGAGGAGCTGGATTCTCTTAAAAAGCGCGGCTTCTTCCGCATTCTGCATGACGGCCAGATGCTGGACCTTAATGAAAAGCACAACCTGCCCAAAAGCAAGGATAACATCCGCATTATTATGGAGCGTGCCAAGTCTGCCAAAAGCGGCATACGGGAGCAGCTTGCCGATACTATTGAAGTAACATTCAAGGAGGGGGAAAACCGCCTGATTATTGTTGATGCGGAATCGGGGGCGGAAACCGAGTTTAATAAATTTTATGAGTGCTGCGGTATCAGGTATGAAGAGCCGGAGCCGCGTTTCTTTTCCTTTAACAATCCCTTTGGCGCATGTCCCGTCTGCCAGGGCTTCAGCAAGGTGATGGGGATTGATTATGACCTGGTGGTTCCCAATAAAAACATATCACTGCTGGATGGTGCGCTGGCTCCGTTCCGCTCTCCTAAGTTTAGTATATATCAGCGGAATCTGATAGCCGAAGCACCCAAATATAAAGTGCCCGTTAATGTCCCTTTCCGGGAGCTGACTCCTGCACAGGTGGATCTGGTTAAGCGCGGGTTCGGCAAGTTCAGCGGCATAGACGGATTTTTTGAATCGCTGGAAAAAGATATATATAAGATGCATATACGCATTCTTATTTCCCGTTACCGCGGATATACCACCTGCCACGTCTGCAAAGGGGCGCGCCTGCGCAAGGAAGCGCTGCAGGTTAAAATTGCCGGCAAGAATATATATGAGCTGGGGCTGCTGCCTATTGAGCAGACACATCTGTTTTTCCGGTCGCTGGAATTAACTCCGTATGAGCAGACTATTGCAGACCGCGTCACAAAAGAAATTGATAAACGCCTCTCCTTTTTAACCGATGTGGGGCTGGGGTATCTTACCTTAGACCGGCTCAGTTCCACGCTCAGCGGCGGGGAAACGCAGCGTATTAATCTTGCAACTGCGCTTGGTTCCGCATTAACCGGGACGCTGTATGTATTGGATGAACCAAGCATAGGGCTGCATCCGCGGGATAACACCAAGCTGATTAAGATACTCAAGAACCTGCGGGATATAGGCAACTCAGTCCTGGTGGTTGAACATGACCCGGAGATGATGCGTGAGGCGGATATACTGGTGGATATGGGTCCGCTTGCAGGACAGCTGGGGGGGGAAATTGTTGCCATGGGTTCCTATGATGAGCTGGTCAGGAAAAAAACAACTTCCCTCACCATGCAGTATCTGACAGGCAAAAAGCAGATACCGCTGCCGGCTCAGCGTAATACACAGAACACGCCTGTTATTAAAGTTAAAAACGCTTCTGAAAATAATCTTCACGGTGTTGATGTTGATATACCGCTGAATAAATTTGTTGTGGTTACCGGTGTATCGGGTTCCGGCAAGAGTACCTTAGTGCACGATGTTATATACGGGGGCATTGCCAAGCAGCTGGGGCTTTCCCCGGAGCATATCGGCAGCTTTGATGAAATAACGGGTGCGGGTATTCTGAAGAATATAGAAATTGTGGATCAGTCTCCCATAGGCAGATCCCCCCGCTCAAACCCCGCAAGTTACATAAAGGTGTTTGAACATATCAGGGAGCTGTTTGCCTCAACTCATCAGGCAAAAGCAAAAGGATTCAAGCCGGGCTACTTTTCCTTTAACATACCGGGCGGAAGGTGTGATACCTGCGAAGGGGACGGCTTCATAAAAGTGGAGATGCAGTTTCTTGCGGATTTATATCTGGAGTGTGAGGACTGCAAAGGGACGCGGTATAAAAAGGAAATCCGGGATGTTGTATATAAAGGGAAAAACTTAGTAGATGTGTTAAACATGACCGTTGATGAAGCGGTTGAATATTTTGACGGCAGCGATAAAATTGTACGGATGCTCGGATATCTTTCCGAGGTGGGGTTGGGATATATAAAACTCGGGCAGCCGAGCAACACGCTTTCCGGCGGGGAAGCACAGCGCATCAAACTGGCGCTGCATCTGAGTGCTCAGCGGGAAGGGCAGCACACACTCTTTATCTTTGATGAACCCACTACGGGGCTTCACTTTGAGGATATTGCAAAACTGCTCAACTGTTTTACGATGCTGCTGGAAAAAGGGAATTCCGTGCTGATTATAGAACATAATCTTGATGTGATAAAGTGTGCGGATTATATTATCGATATGGGTCCGGAAGCCGGAGACAAAGGGGGGCGTGTGGTTGCCACAGGCACACCGGAAGAGATAATAAAAGTAAAAGAAAGCTACACGGGCATGTACCTGAAAAGTTATCTGAGCGGCCCGCAAAGAGGATAATGCGGCAGCCGCAGTCCGTGCGGTATATATACTATATATAAAGGAAAGAAGATGATACCCGAAGCGTTTTCGGCATTTTTAGGCCCCAAGGGGGAAAATTATCCGCTTTTTGCAGAACTGCTGCAAAAGGTAACGGGGCATCATTATGATCTGCGGAAATCGTACAGTCCGCAGGATGAATCCGTATATACAGCTGCTTATGATGATGCACTCATCAGGAGGGAACTTGACGCATTCCTGGAACGTGTCGGTAAAAATGTACCGTACTTTCATCCGAGGTACAGTGCACAGATGTTAAAGGACCCTGCCATAACCGTTCCGCTGGGATATCTTGCTTTTATGCTCAGCAATCCGAATAATCATGCGTATGAAGGGGGTCCCGTAACCACGGAAATGGAAATGGAAGTAACAGAGCTGATGAAAAAGATGTGCGGCTTTGAAACCGGCTGGGGGCATCTCTGCAGCGGCGGCTCGCTTGCCAATATGGAAGCATTGTGGGCTGTGCGGGATACATACGATAAAAAGGGCTTAGTGCTGTTCAGCGAAGCGAGCCACTACTCCTGGAAGCGCATCTGCGGAATACTGGCGATGCCCGGTTATGCGGAAATACCTGTTGATAAAAACTTCCGCATGGACCTTGATATATTGGAAGACCGGCTGAAAAAGGAGCCCGTGCTCTGCGTGGTTGCAAACATCGGCTCAACGGGCACAGGAAGCATTGATGATATACCTGCCATCCTTTCCCTGAGGGATAAATACGGATTCCATCTGCATCTTGATGCTGCATACGGCGGGTTCTTCCGCTCCATGCTTTTAGATAATATATATAACGTAAAGCCGTATGAGCAGGTAACCGGTCTTGGTGAGTATCAGTATCGTGCACTTGAGGCAATGAAACATGCAGACTCCATCACCATAGACCCGCATAAACAGGGGGCAATTGCCTACGGAGCCGGTGCGGTGCTGTTTAAGGAGGAGAAGTTCCGCAACGCGATATTGAATTCTGCGCCGTATACATACCACCTGACCGATAAGCCGAATATAGGAATGTTTTCACTGGAGGGTTCGCGTCCGGGGGCTATGGCTGCTGCCTGTTATCTCACTTACCGCGTTCTGCCGCCCCACTCCGCCGGACTGGGGGATTTGCTTGGCTCCACCATACAGACTGCCGGGGAGTTTTACCGGCGGATTGAAAGCTCGGAAAAATATGAAAATCTCTGCCCGCCGGATTTAGATATCTGCTGCTTCTATAAGAAGGGGGAAACCGTTCCGGATATCAATGATAAGACCTTGCACGTATATCATGAAAACTCCCTGGAAAGCCCCGGTTCAGAGTTTATCCTTTCCAAATTTATTGCCTCACCGGGTGCCACGGCAAGAATTTTCGGGGGGAAAGCATTTCCGGAGGGGGTTATGCTCACCGCGCTCCGTTCAGTTTTTATGAAGCATTGGTATTCACTCAATGATTTTTACTATATTAATGAACTGCTAAAATAATTAGAATCATATGATTGAAATTAAAAACCTGC
>CAYYJL010000263.1:0-4664 GCA_964472245.1 uncultured Ignavibacteriaceae bacterium
TTTTGAGTGTCAGCGGTTCTCCGCCGATGATGATACCCATCAAAGCTCCGAACAAAGGGGAGGTAAATGCAATAGGCATAACCTTGCTGAGCGGGGCTCCTTTAATAGCAGCATAAAAGCAGAGCATCCCGACTGATCCTGCCACAACACCACCGCCAATTACCATATAGGTCAGGGCTTTGGGTCCCGCTGTTGCCACCTTGCCCCAGTGGGGGAAGCTGACTATGCCGAGAATAATGAGGGCGACGAATGTCCGAATGGTGATACCCAGCTGGGGAGGGAGATTGCCAAGGTGAAGTCCTTTTTTTTCAAAATATCCGCCAATGCCCCAAGCCATAGCGGTGAGAATTGCATAAAGTATAGGTTTGTAAGATTCCATAGACCAATTCAATAAATGATTCTCAAATTTACGGAAAAACGTTGAAAAAGGGGTAAAAAGAGGGAAAAATCCCGCGTAATACGGCGTCTGGTGACGCCCGGCTCTCAAATCTTCACCTAATTCTTTCTTATATTTAGAATTAATTTTTCTTTATTTCCGGCAGAACCGGAGCACTTTTTCATGAGCAAAGAGGTACTTTTGGATAATTTACAGTTTTTTAATGACTCATTGCGCGAGAGCAGCGAAACCAAATTGAAAATCATGGCGGAGTGCTCTGCTCCCGTACTCCGTGCAATAGATGAATTAACCGCTGCTTACCGAAACGGTAAAAAACTGCTGCTTTGTGGCAATGGCGGCAGCGCTGCA
Organism: uncultured Ignavibacteriaceae bacterium; assembly: GCA_964472245.1. GTDB lineage: Bacteria > Bacteroidota > Ignavibacteria > Ignavibacteriales > Ignavibacteriaceae > H2-BAC3. Next base: position 746 of record CAYYJL010000263.1, read on the forward strand.
GACTGCCAGCATATTGCAACCGAGTTTATGATACGCTTAAATCATAACATCAACAGGCCTGCACTTGCAGCAATTGCGCTTACGACAGATTCATCCAATCTGACGGCGGGCGGTAATGATATCGGCTATGAAAATGTGTTTGCCAGAAATGTTGAAGGGCTGGGTGCCGAAGGGGATGTATTGCTTGCAATATCAACAAGCGGCAATTCTCCTAATGTGGTTAAGGCAGTTGAGAAAGCAAAATCGAAAAAAATGAAAACGATTGCTTTCCTGGGAGGCAGCGGCGGAAAATTAATAGATATGGCAGATATACCGATTGTAATTCCATCCTCAAATACGCAGCGTATTCAGGAAGGTCACATTACGGTTGCACACATTATCTGCGAACTGACAGAACTTGAATTGTACGGCTGAGAAGCCCTGCAGGATATACTATATAACAAAGGAAAACTCCAATGGAAAAAAGAATATATAATTTCAGCGCCGGTCCGGCGATTCTTCCGGAACCGGTTTTACTTGAAGCACAAAAAGAATTATTCATGCTGCCCGGTGTCGGCATGTCTATATTGGAAATAAGCCACCGCTCAAAAAAGTTTGATGAGATTCATGCAGCTGCAAAACAATCTGTAGTTGACCTGCTGAATGTGCCGGATGATTATGCCGTGCTCTTTTTGCAGGGGGGTGCAAGTCTGCAGTTTTCCATGGTGGCATTAAACCTTATGCCTCCTGTGAACAAAGCTGATTACATTGTAACCGGTACATGGTCACAGAAAGCAGTGAAGGAAGCAAAACGTGTTGGTACGGTTAATATAGCTGCAACAGAAGAACCCGGTATGTTTAAGCGTGTTCCTTCACAAAGTGAATTAAAGCTTGATCCCGAAGCAGCATACGTTCACTTTACATCAAACAATACTATATACGGCACACAGTTTTCAACCGAGCCGGAAACAGGAAATGTTCCGCTGGTATGTGATGCATCGTCTGATATACTGCACAAGCCGCTTGATATCAGAAAATACGGGCTGATTTATGCAGGCGCGCAGAAAAATATCGGGCCAAGCGGCGTGGTATTGGTGATTATCAGAAAAGATTTGCTGGAGCGCTCGCAGAGCTCGCTGCATACCATGCTGAACTATAAAATTCAGGCAGAAAATGATTCCCTGTACAACACCCCGAACACCTTCGGCATATATATCATCAGTCTTGTCGGTAAATATCTGAAGAGCATCGGCGGGCTTGAGGGGATGTATAAACTGAATCAGGAAAAAGCCAAAGTATTGTATGACTGCATTGATAACAGCGGCGGATACTATAAAGGCCATGCGGAAAAAGATTCCCGCTCACTGATGAATGTAACCTTTAATCTTGCAACCGAGGAATTGGAGAAAAAACTTATTTCCGAGGCGACCAAAGCAGGATTTGACGGATTAAAAGGACACCGCTCAATCGGCGGGCTGAGGGCATCTATTTATAATGCATTCCCGAAGCAGGGCGTTGTTGATTTAGTTTCCTTTATGAATGATTTCATGAAGAAAAACGGCTGATTTTTCAGGCGGGGCAGAACTGCCCCGCCGCTCTTCTCTCTTAATAATTAAAAGTAAAGGTATATATAATGAAGTTACTTTCAGGATTATTACTTGTTGTATTATTGTTTGCCGGATGCGGTTCCGAGAAAAAACCGTTCGAAACATTTAATCCGGAAGTGTTCCCGTTTGATCTGGGCAACGGATGGGAAGTGAACGCATCAACACGAATCCGCGGATTTGAACAAAAGCAGGAAGGTGATCAGTTCTTCCACCATCTGACCTACACAGTGGATCTTGGTGCCGAAGGTGCGGAGTCCGTAAAGGCAATTGCATCCGGAGAGTACCAAAACCGCCTGGCAGAACAGGTGAGCGATTTGCAGCTGGATACCCAGTTTGAACTGGATTCCACTTACGCAACTGCCACACTAAAACTTATCTGGAACATTAAAGATGAGATTTCCGGCAAGACAATCTCAAAAGAAATACCATTTGCTATATCTCAAGAATAAAGAAAGACGCTGAATATATATATGACCTCACAGGAAATACGCCGGCAATTTTTAGATTTTTTCAGGAATAAACAACACACTATTGTGCCAAGTGCACCTGTGGTGCCTTTTGATGACCCAACCTTGCTGTTCACCAATGCGGGAATGAATCAGTTTAAGGATGTGTTCCTGGCAACCGGAAGCAGAAGCTATTCACGTGCGGCTGATACACAGAAGTGCATACGTGTCAGCGGCAAACATAATGACCTGGAAGAAGTTGGGCATGATACCTATCATCATACCTTTTTTGAAATGCTGGGTAACTGGTCATTCGGCGATTATTATAAGAAAGAAGCAATTGCCTGGGCGTGGGAACTTTTAACGGAAGTCTGGAAGCTGCCTAAGGACCGCCTTTTTGCAACCGTATATAAAGATGATGATGAAGCGTTTGAGTTATGGAAAAGTGAAACGGATATAAAGCCATCGCATATACTCCGTTTTGCCGAAAAAGATAATTTCTGGGAAATGGGAGAAACCGGCCCCTGCGGTCCCTGTTCAGAGATTCACATCAATCTGAGCGATAATCCTGATGACGGTTCATTGGTTAATGCCGGCTCTCCGCTTTGCATGGAAATCTGGAATCTTGTATTTATACAGTATAACCGTAATGCGGACGGAAGTCTTCATGAACTGCCGGCAAAACATGTTGATACCGGCATGGGCTTTGAAAGAGTCACTGCCGTACTTCAGAAAAAGAATTCCAATTATGATACCGATGTTTTTATGCCGCTTATCAATGCCGTTGCAGCAAAAAGCGGTGTTAAGTATGAAAAGGAAGAAGATCAGATACCGATGCGGGTTATTGCTGATCATATAAGAACCTTATCCTTTGCTGTTGCCGATGGTGCAGTGCCGGGTAACGAAGGACGCGGTTATGTGCTGCGCCGTATATTACGCCGTGCATCCCGCTATGGCCGCAAGCTTGGCATGAAGGAACCGTTCTTATATACGCTGGTGGATATACTTTCTGATACCATGGGTGATGTATTCCCGGAAATAATATCCCGCAAGGAGCATGTGAAGAGAATCATCAAAGCGGAAGAGGAGAGCTTTAACAGAACTCTGGATATAGGCATCAGTTTGTTTGAGGAAATTGCCGCAAAGGTAAAAGCAGACGGAAGCAATACGGTATCCGGTGCCGATGCATTTAAATTATATGATACATACGGATTTCCTGTTGACCTGACCAGAGTCATGTCCGCAGAACAAAAATTATCGGTGGATGAAAAAGGATTTGAATCACTCATGCAGGAACAGAAGGAGCGGGCACGTGAAGCATCAAAAGGAAAGTTTGCTTCCGTGAGTGCTAACCTGACGGGGCTTGACGGGTTCAAGCTGACCGATGAAACAAATACGGAGTTTACCGGTTATGAATCACTCAACTCCTCATCTGTTATCAAAGGTGTAAAAATAGACGGGGATACCGGGTATATAATTCTGGATAAAACTCCGTTTTATGTGGAAGCGGGCGGACAGATAGATGATACAGGAACCCTGCAGGTAGCCGAATATACACTTGACGTGGTGGATGTTGCAAAGATAGACGGGAAGACCATTCACGCGGTTAATAATGAATCCGGTGCTTTACTTGAACCGGGAGTGGAACTGACTGCAAAGGTGAACCGCAATTACCGTTATGATATTATGCGGAATCACTCTGCCACACATTTTATGCACTCTGCACTAAGGAAAATTCTTGGAACACATGTGCAGCAGGCGGGCAGTTACGTGGGTCCGGACCGGCTCCGTTTTGACTTTTCGCATTTCTCAAAAGTCGGGCACTCTGAACTGAGTGATATTGAAGCAATGGTAAACGAATATCTGATGCAGAATATACCACTGCAG
>CAYYJL010000264.1:0-4657 GCA_964472245.1 uncultured Ignavibacteriaceae bacterium
ATCGGGCCAAAGCTGAGTGAATCAGTCCGCACGGAAATTATCAGTGAGGTAAAATCAGGCGATTGTGAGATCTGGAAAGAGTAATATACGGAGTCTTCAACAGGTCTCCATGTGAACCTTGCCGCGAGGGGGACATTTTGAGAATTGTTGGCCGGTGTAAGTAATACCGGTGCAGTATTTGGTGCGGTTTTGCTTCCTGTCCTTTTAAGGATGGAATTAAAACTGCCGGCCGTATATACGTGATGAGGTGAGGCAGCAACAATATCATACAATGTATGCTCTGCATAAACACCCGTAATCTCTTCCTGCCAGGTAACTCCGCCATTAACTGTGATATATACCTTGCCAAACTGTCCGGAGATGTAACCTGTGTCAGCATTAAGAAAATGCAGTCCATATGTATTATTATTGAGGTACTCCTCCTGCTGACTAAACCAGGTCAGTCCGCCGTCTGTAGTCTTGTAACGCCACAATCCGCCTTTATAAGCATATCCGACCAATGGTGTGGGAAAATCAATCCGGATAACATTATCGGTAATGACGGGATGCCTTACCCAAGATTGACCTCCGTTGGAGGTATACAGGATGCCGCCGTATTCTGAGACAATAAAGCCACGGGCAGCACTGAAAAAATGCATATCATATACCCAGAACCCCGGGTCTGTTACTGAAAACCAGGCCGCCCCCGCGTTTGTTGTTTTCATCATATTCCCGAAAACAGTACCTGCATAACCTGTCAGCGAATCAGGAAAATAAATCGAATAGATTTGGCCATGAGGTACAGTGACCTCAGACCATGTTTCACCATAGTCTATTGTTTTGTATATACTATTGTGAAAACCGCCGGTGAACCCAACGCTGTCATTAATAAAATAAATGGAGTTGAGATTGCTGGCATTATTAATTTGTACCCGCTCCCACACAGCGCCGCCATTATTAGTTTTCATGACGCCGCCAAATAAATCTGAACCGTATCCGGTGAGGTGGGATGGAAAACTGAGCGATAATACAGCATTCAGATAATGTATTGAACGTATCTGCCAGTTACTTCCGTCAGTCATGCGCAGAATTAATCCATAAGAACCTGCTGCAACGCCGATGCCTGAATGAAAATCCATATCGTGAACTGTGTATGAAGAGGCAATAGAATCAGATTGTATCCAGGACGCGCCACCGTTTGTAGTCCGCAGAAAAGTGCCAAACTGGCCGGATATATACCCGGTCAGCGGCGAGGAAAAGTTTATAACAGAAAGGCCGAGGGGTGCGTTGACGGGAGTTGAAACCCATGTCTGACCCCCATTTGTTGTCCTTAATATTGAGGAGGCATCTCCCACCGCAAAACCGGTGTTGGGTGAGGTAAAGTAGACGGCTTTAAATCCTGCATCATAATTAGTTTGCAGCAGAACCCATGAAACACCGCCGTTCGTTGTTTTATATATTTGTCCGAAGTCCCCTGCCGCATAACCTGTTCCGGTATTGACAAAAAATAAATCATAAATGGCAATACCGGGAATATTGCCGATGACAACCCAATCCTTGCCATAGTTTGTTGAACGGATAATGGAATCGTAGCTCATGGTACCATAACAAATGCCGGACCCTGCATAAACAAGATTGCGGAGAGGGTATCCGAACGAATCGGTAACTGCCCAGTTATATCCTTCATTTTCAGTGAATAGAATAAATCCGTCTGCCGTCCCGCAAAAACCGGTATCAGGATTTGCAAAATCCATGCTTAATATATCACTGGCTATTCCTGTAAACTGCTGGGAAAAAGTGCCCCCCCCATCTGAGGATTTGAAAACAACCCCGCCGCCGCCCGCCAGAACCACATTGCCCGGCGATATTATCTTAACAGAGTTAAAGGGATTAGGCGATTCAGAGGGATATTGCCACCGCCATTCCCGAGCAGCTGCGCTGGCAGAGAGAAGAAAAAAGATAACCGCAGCAAGATGTAAATTAGTGAGATGATTTATCTTAAAGCTTTTCATCATATTTGCTTTTAGTTGTAAACCTGTAGGTGGATAATTTTTCTAATTCATTTTTGGAGAGAAAATCATCAGCACCTGATTGCCTGATTTCCTCCAGATAATCCTCTTTTGAAAGCTGTGATACAAGCAGGACAACAGTATATTGATACTGCCGTTTAATTATTGAGCATGCTTCAAAACCATTCATCCCGCTCATCAGTACGTCCATGAGCACAATATCAACCGGATTTTCCTTAAGTAATGAAAGTGTTTGTTCGGCTGATGAAGTTTCGTATAAAACATCAATCTGATGATACTTGCGGAGCAGTTTTTTTATCAGAGTCCGCAGTCTTTTATTATCGTCACAAACTAAAAATTTCATATAACTGCAGGAAAAATAGAGTTAAGGGGCAGGGAGGTCAATCCGCAATATTGCTCATTTATTATGAGTAATATTACTCACTTTTGCAAAACAGGTATGGTTATTCCCCCGGTTATGGTTTTTTTGCAGATACAAACTGTAACAATGTCAGTCTAATTTCAGTAATTTTACATTATATTTTTTATAAATTCTACAGCCATGAAAATTGCATTCTATCTTATAATATTCTTCAGTGTAACCCTTTTCACCCAGCCGTTGAGTTCTCCTGACGGTAATCTCCGGTTGGATTTCAAACTATCACAAAATGGTAAAGCGCTTTATAGTCTTACATATAAAGGAAAGCCCGTTATCAGAGAATCCGCCTTGGGACTGGAAATAGCGGGCAGCGGATATTTGATAAAAAATCTGATTATAACCCGGGTGGATACATCCGCTGCAGATGTATCCTGGTCACCAATACTTGGGGAAGTTTCATCTATAAGAAACCGGTATAATGAATTATGTATAACTCTGATGGAACAGGCGGAAAAAGGAAGAGAGGTCCGGATTCGATTCCGTTTATTCAACGACGGGCTTGGGTTCCGGTATGAACTGCCGGTGCAGAAACATCTGACACATTTCATTGTAATTTCGGAATTGACAGAGTTTAATCTGGCGGGGGATCATCAGGCATTCTGGATTCCCGGGGATTTTGATACCAACGAATATGAATATTCCCACACACCGTTGAGCAGGATAAACGCAAGGCGCGGCATGAGCAGTTCTGAAATACTAACCCGCTCGGTTATCGGGGACAGCGTTGTGCAGACTCCGTTGATGATGAAAAGCTCCGGCGGCTTATATATCAATATTTTTGAAGCCGCACAGGTTAATTATCCGGCAATGCATCTTGCTGTTAACAGAAGTACATTTAAAACACAGGCAGTACTCGCCCCTGATGCGGTTGGGAATGCAGCATACATGCAGACACCCTCCGTTACCCCCTGGCGGACTGTTATGGTGAGCGATAAGGCAGCTGATATATTATCTTCCAAAATGATTCTTAACCTGAATGAACCAACAGTATATAATGATGTGAGTTATATAAAGCCGATGAAGTACATAGGCATCTGGTGGGAACTGCATGTGGATTATTCCTTCTGGCGATATTCTGATCTGACTCATACCGATTTGGAAAAAACAGATTGGTCTGAGGTAAAGCCAAACGGAAAACATGGAGCAACCACAGAACGGACCAGGAGGTATATAGATTTTGCGGCAGAACACGGGTTTGACGGTGTATTAATAGAAGGATGGAATATCGGCTGGGAAGACTGGTTTGGTAACTGGAAGGAAAATGTATTTGATTTTGTAACACCGTATCCGGACTTTGATGTAGAGTACCTTTCCCGCTATGCCAAGGAAAAGGGAGTTCAGCTGATTATGCATCATGAAACATCTGCCTCTGTCACCAATTACGAACGGCGGATGGATGAGGCATTCAGGTTTATGAAGAAATATAATTATCCCGCTGTTAAAACGGGGTATGTGGGGAGGATTATTCCGCGCGGGGAATTTCATGACGGGCAGTGGATGTCCAACCATTATGTATATACTGCTAAAAAGGCAGCTGAATACGGATTGATGGTCAATTCACATGAATCCGCCAGGCCTACGGGATTGCACAGGACATATCCCAACTGGATTGCCGCTGAGGCAGCACGGGGCAATGAGTTTAATGCATGGTCATCGGGTAATCCGCCTGACCATGAAACCATACTCCCGTTTACCAGACTGCTGGGCGGGCCGATGGATTATACTCCCGGTATTTTTGAAACAGCCAGAAGTTATTACGACAGTACAAAAAAGGAGCGGGTGCACTCCACCTTGGTCAAGCAGCTTGCATTGTATGTGACCATGTACAGTCCCCTGCAAATGGCGGCTGATTTGCCGGAAAATTATGAACGGTATCCGGATGCATTTCAGTTTATAAAAGATGTTGCGGTTGATTGGGATGACACAAAAATTCTTGCCGCAGAACCGGGCGATTATATATGCATGGCACGCAAAGCAAAAGAGAAAGAGGAGTGGTTTCTTGGTGCCATTACCGATGAACATGAACGTGAATTAAAAATTGCATTTGATTTTCTGGTGAAAGGAAAAAAATATGCAGCAGTGTTTTACGAAGACGCCAAAGATGCACATTGGGAAAAAAATCCGAAGGCATATACGATTACAACAAAAACCGTAAAACATGGTGATACCGTAACCCTACGCATGAAACCGGGCGGCGGCGCGGCAATATCGTTTGTGCCGGTGGAATGAT
>CAYYJL010000265.1:0-4643 GCA_964472245.1 uncultured Ignavibacteriaceae bacterium
ATCTGTATTTTCAAGTTCATCCAGCTGAACAAGTGCTTCTTTGTATTTTTCCTGGTGGAAAAGAGACAGGGCTCTGCCAAGGAGGGCACGTAACTTTAATTCCTTATCAGCAAACTCCTGCCCAGCAACAATCTTAAAATATGATTCTGCCAGTATATACTGCTTGCGGTAGATTTCAATTTCCCCTAACAGGATGTATGACCTGATGGATATGTTTTTGTCTAATCCGCTTACTGAGCTCAGGAGAAACTTTACTGCCTGATCATATTTTTGCTCTGAATAGGATATCAATCCAATCTGAAACTTTACTCCCTGCACTTTACCGGATCTTGGATATTTTTGCAGGAAATCCTCAAAAATCTTAAGTGCTCCTGCCTGATCCCCGGAATACCTTTTTGCCTCTGCTTTCCAGAAAAACGCCTCTATACCTAAACTGTCGTCCGTTTCTGAAACAGAATTAAAATAACGGAATGCATCAGGATATTTTTTGAGCTGGAAGTTCGTCCACGCATAGGCATAACGCAGGTCACGAATAAAGCTGACTGCAGGAAATTTCTTCTGTATATCGCTGTATATTTTGTATGCACCTTCATAATCCCTTGTTTTATACATGGAATTGGCAAGAAGATACAATGCCTCTGCCTGTTTTTCCAGGGACATAGTACCAAGATTAGGGTTAGAAAGCTCCAGGATGGATGCATCATATTCCTTCAGGCGGAAATAACAATAACCAATCCTCACCTGTGCGGCTGCTAATAAGGGGCTGCTGCGGTAATAAGATATAAGCTCATCGTAATAACTGACAGCTTTTTTGTAATCTCTCAGATTTTCATACACACTGGCAAGTGCATATATAGAATAATCTATATACTTGTTCTGACTCCTTTTGCTGATAGCGTTTTCAAAATAGGCAACCGCCGCGGTAAAATCTTTCTCAAGAGTAAATGACTCCCCAATCCAGTATTGTGCGGAACCGGAGTATTCACTTTCGGGAAACTGTTCAATTAGTTCTGTAAAATATTCCCTGGCAGCTGCGTAATCTGCACTCTCGAATGCGTTAAGACCCAACCGGTAATATGCCACTTCTCTTAAAGGTGAAAACGGATACTTTTTCACCAGGAGTTCAAAATATTTACCGGAAACAGATACATTGTTCAGGTAGTAATAGCAGCGGCCGAGATAGTAAAGGGCAGAAGATATATCATCCGGGTCAGCATCCACTGCAGCTATGCAGGATTCAAATTTTGCAGCACTCTGCTGGTAAAGCCCGCTGTTAAAAAAAGCAATCCCTTGCTGATAGTCTTTCTTTTCGTTTCCAAGCAGAAAAGAGCTAATCAGGAGAAAAATGCCAAGGATATATATTTTTTGCATATGTAAACTGTTTTGGGAAGTGATTCAGTACATTCTAAAAAAAAACCCTCGCAAAGCGAGGGTTTTTTTGACTCCTTACTTCAGCAGAGTAAGTTCATATTCGGAAGACTTTTTGTACGTTGCGTCTGCCTTGGCTTTAGTAAAGGCCTCTTTAGCTTTGGTAAGATCACCTTTATTCTTGTAAGCCAGCCCCATATAATAATAAGGACCGCCGGTACTGATTTTAGATTTGTGCTTCAGTGCATTTTCAGCAGCTTCAATGCACTTGTCATAGTTTGCAGTTTCATTATATGCCTGTGCCAGGTATAAATATGCTGCATCATAATTGTTAAGTTTAGCAGCTTTATTCAAATGTTCGATAGCTTTATCATAATTGCCGTCAATCATTGCCGAGGAACCTAATTTGGTATAGGAACTGGCGAGTGATTCTTTTGCTTTATTCTTAAGAGAGGCATTCTTAGAAAGCTCTTCAAGTTTTTCAAAATTATCAACTGCCTTCTGAAAATCGCCTAGCTGAAAGTAAGCTGTGCCCAACGCATTAAAAGCAAGATCAAAATCCGGCTTTAATTTCAGGCATTCCAGAAAAGTAGAGATTGCATCTTCAACTTTATTTGCACGTCTTAATGCAATACCTTTTTGGTAATATATCTTGTAGTCTTTTTCTTTTTCGAGTGCATTATCAAAACTGACAATAGCGCCATTATAATCACCGGCTTTCATTTTGGCATTACCCTCATTATATAGTTTTGCCGCTTCCGGATCCATTGTCTGAGCAAAAATGGAGGCAGATAGGATGAAAAATAAAAGAAATGACTTAATAGCGAGATTTTTTTGCATTAGCTTTTCCTCGGTTGTATTTAAGAATTGGTGCGGAAGACGGGACTTGAACCCGTACGAGTTTCCCCACACGCCCCTCAAACGTGCGCGTCTACCAGTTCCGCCACTTCCGCAAAAATTGAGTCTCAAATTTACGCCCATATTACAATATTTCCAATATAATAAGTTCGTAAATTTCATTTTTTGCACTTTTTTTCTGTTTTTTTCAAATTTTGCAGAGGTATTTCACTGTTTACTCTATTATACGAATAGAATCCCCGTTTTGTTCCCGCGACAGCGATAAATTTCCCGGTAATTGCGTTGCCCCTATTCCTTCAGTTCTCAATGGCCAAAGACACTATTTCCGGATTTCCTAAATCGTATTGATAATCTAATATTAGGGACAGTTTTGGTAAAAACCCTGACAATCCGTGCTTGAGGAGTTCTTCCCTATTCAAATCAAAGGCATAAGCCGTCAATTCCGGAATCTGATTGGTTCTATTTTGCCGAGCTTTGCCAATCTCAATCGCTGTTTCAAACCTGTTCAATCCAAACTCCAGATTTATAGTCATGCGGATTAGGTCATGTTTGTTTTCATTGTACAGCTCCACTTGAAAACAGAAAACTATGCAATTTACGGGGCTGTATGAATTACTCTCTGAGGGAAAGGAATATGGACGTTCTGTCTTCTGAACTCTTCAAATATTCTGATTCTGAGATTACTCTTTATATTCTCAACCCTGAAAACTTCATCACACCAAAAATAAACAGTAAAGAGGATGGCCGAATCCTGATAATCATTAAATCGGACAAATGGCTGGGGATCTTTGAGTATCATATCCTGCTGAAGTGCGGCTTCCTTCATAATTTTCATAACAAGTGATACATCTGAAGAATAGTCAACTCCCACACTTACCTCAAAGCGGGAGGCAACATCCTGATATGTCCAGTTGATAATTTCATTCCTCGTAAGATTGGTATTAGGAAGAATTATATACCGGTCATCCCTGGTGGTAACTGTGGTAGTCCTGAGTCCTATATATTTGACTTTTCCGACTGTTCCGTTAACTTCTATGATATCGTTCACCGTCAAATAACAGAAGTATTCCGGACATATAATCACTAAACAGATTCTGCAGACCAAGACCTACACCTATCAGTAATGCTGCAAAACTTGCCATCAGTACGGTTAAATCAAACCCGAGGATGTTCAGTGAAATTATAAAGGTTATTGTAATTACAAAATATTTAATCAGCTGAAAAAAAGAGTATTTCCTGCTGTCACTACCAAGCCCGGCACGAAGCAGAATTTTCTTTATAAGATATATAAGACCAAATACAATAGTAAAAAGCAGAAAGAGTTTTGCAAGCAAACCTATGGTGATAACATGTTTGCCAATGGTTATAATAGTATAAGAGAAAAATTCGTTTAAATCTGTCATGTTATCATTGTCCCGCACTGATTACAATATTTTGCATCCGTCGTATTATTATGGGCGCATGACCGACAGACAATCTTAGCTGCAGAAGCTTTTGTCATTTCCACTGTAATTATACCTGTGGGTACTGCAATAATCGCAAAACCAATAATCATGGCAATAGATGAAACAAACTTGCCCAGGGGGGTTTGCGGAATGATATCCCCGTAACCTACAGTAGTAACCGTTACAACTGCCCAGTATATACTGTGAGGTATGCTCTCAAAACCGTTTTTACCCCCTTCCACCACGTACATAATTGTTCCCATAGTTACAACAACAGAGGTAACCGTCAGAAGGAATACACCTATCTTGTGTGTGCTTGCTTTCAGCGCTGAAAAAAGTATTTCAGACTCTTTAATAAACCTGACTAATTTCAGAACCCTGAAAACCCTCAATAACCTGAAAATCCTGATTACCAGCAGGTAATGTGAACTAACCAGTACCAGACTTAAATAGGTAGGTAAAATTGCGAGCAGGTCAACAAATCCCCAGAAACTGAAAACATACTTTAACGGCCTGGCGGAAATTGCAATTCTAAGTATATATTCCAGGGTGAAGAAAATAGTTATTGTCCACTCAGATATTATAAAAAACTGCCTGTAATTCTTGTTGTATTCTGGCACACTGTCGAGAAAAACAAGCACAACACTGATCACAATCAGCCAGAGCAATATAACGTCAAACATCCTCCCCGCGCGGGAATCTGCCTCAAACACTATCCGGTACAGACGTTCCTTCAATTCATCTCCTTATCAAATCTCTTTCTGAGTCCGGTTCTGGTCATCAGAAAATTTTTCCTAATGTGTGGGTGAATCCTGCCTGAAGTATCCAGGATTGGGTATTATCCCCCAGTCCAAGAATTATTGCCATATCAAATACCAATGTGCATTGGGGCCTATAAGAAACTCCGGCATCAAAATAGTGGAACGTAAAATCCCGGGTCTTATCGCCAAAAAATTCCACGTATAACCCTAC
>CAYYJL010000266.1:0-4640 GCA_964472245.1 uncultured Ignavibacteriaceae bacterium
TGGCGTTATTGGTGTTCATTTGGACCGCGCAGCCGGCATGCAGAATGTGGAAAGAATTATTTCAGAAATTAAAGCAACCGGCGGTACTGCCGTTTTCTTTAATGTTAATGCCGCTGATGAGGGCAAGCGCAAAGAAGTATTGGATGCACTTCAGAATCATCCGGAAGGTCCAATTGAAATTCACATGCTGATGCACTCACTGGCATTTGGAACCCTCAAAAAATTTATTAATTTTTCTGATGAGCAGCCCCTGACAAAAGCACAGATGGAGATGACACTTGATGTTATGGCGCATTCTCTTGTCTACTGGACTCAGGATTTATTTTACCGCAAAATGCTTGCACGCAAAGCAAGAATTTTTGCAATGACCAGCTCCGGCGGACACACGGCAATACCATCCTATGGTGCTGTATCAGCTGCAAAAGCCGCATTGGAGTCTCATGTCCGCCAGCTTTCCATGGAATTAGGTGAGTTGGAAGTGGCAGTAAACTCTATTATGGCAGGTGTTACGGATACTCCGGCACTGCGTAAAATTCCGGGAAATACCCCAATGATTGAAATTTCCCGCAGAAAAAACCCCAGGGGACGTTTAACCACACCTGAAGATGTAGCAAAAGTGATTGCTTTGATCTGCAAAGACGGCGGGGAGTGGATTTCCGGCGGAATGATAAATGCAGACGGCGGTGAAGACGTAGTTAACTACATTGGTCAGGGGATTGATTTCGACAAACTACAATTTTAAGGAAATAACTATGAAACCTATTGAAGCAACGGATGCAAATTTTTCCAGCGAAGTGCTGAACTCTCAGCAGCCCGTATTGGTTGATTTTTGGGCTGTTTGGTGCGGCCCCTGCAAATTGATTGCCCCTATTGTTGATGAGATTGCAAAAGAGTATGACGGCAAGCTGAAAGTGGCCAAAGTGGATGTGGATAACAATCCCATGAGCGGGCAAAGCTACGGCGTCAGAAGCATACCAACCCTGCTTTTGTTTAAGAACGGACAGGTTGTTGAAACCCTTATCGGCAATATGCCCAAGCCGAAGCTGCTGGAGCGTATTAAGCCGCATCTGGCATAATCCGACGATATATACTGTTTAACTAATTTGCCTGAGAAAACACTGCGCGGCTGCCGTGCAGTGTTTTCTCATTTTCTTTTTTAGCCGGTGCGCAGCCGGCGGTTTTAAACCCATATATACATATATACGATACAACATGAAAAAAATAATAATTACCGACAACGTAGATAAAAAAGCCGTTGATGTTTTAGTCAACGCAGGATTCGATGTAAACTATTCCCCGGGCATGAAACCCGCTGATATATATAAAGAAATCGGCGGATATCACGGCATGATTGTGCGGAGCGACACGAAAGTAAACGCAGAGATGATTTCACACATGAATGCCATGGAAGTTATCGGCAGAGCCGGAACCGGTGTGGATAACATTGATTCCGCAGCAGCAACCAGAAAGGGTATTATTGTTATGAATACGCCCGGCGGCAATACTATATCCACTGCGGAACATACTTTTTCCATGATGATGTCCATGTGCCGTAACATTGCACAGGCAGATGCATCAGTTAAAGCCGGTAAGTGGGACCGCAAAACATTTAAGGGTACCGAAGTATTCGGAAAAACGCTCGGAGTTGTCGGGCTTGGTAAAATCGGACGGGAAGTTGCACAGCGTGCCCGCGCTTTTGGCATGCAGGTGATCGGCTATGACCCCGTTTTAAGCAAGGATTTAGCGGCTAAAATGAATGTTGAGCTGGCATCGCTTGATGATATATACGCTAAGGCGGATATCATTACCGTGCATGTGCCGCTTGATGACCGCACAAAGGATCTGCTTTCAAAAGAAACATTTGCAAAATGCAAAGACGGTGTTAAGATAATCAACTGTGCACGCGGCGGAATTGTTAATGAGGATGATCTGCTGGAAGCATTAAACTCCGGCAAGGTTTCTGCAGCAGCAATGGATGTGTTTATTAAAGAGCCGCCGGATTTTTCACATCCTCTGATTAAACACCCAAAGTTTGTCAGCACACCTCATCTTGGTGCATCCACTGATGAAGCACAGGAGAAAGTTGCAATACAGATTGCAGAACAAATAGTTGATTTGTTTAAAAACAAAGTTGTTACCGGTGCCGTTAATGCAGCTGCAATTGAAGCAGCAGGCAAACCTGAACTCGCTCCGTATATAAAGCTTGCCGAAAGCATGGGTGCACTGCAGTCTCAGATGCTGCTCTCGCAGGTGAAGTCTCTGCGCGTTAATGTATACGGCGGAATTCTCGGTGAATCAAATTCACTGATTACCGCTGCGGTATTAAAGGGATTTCTTAAAAACAGAATTCCGGAACCTGTTAATTATATAAACGCAGGATTTTTTGCAAAAGAAATGGGATTGAATATTGAAGAAGTTAAATCTTCCGACAATCCTGATTATACAAATATGATTTCGGTTGAATGCTTAACCGACAGTGACAGCAGAAAACTTGACGGAGTCGTCTTTGGTAATAATGAAATCCGCATTGTAAACATCGATGAATTTCATTTGGAGTTGAATCCTGAGGGAG
This sequence comes from uncultured Ignavibacteriaceae bacterium, assembly GCA_964472245.1. Classification (GTDB taxonomy): domain Bacteria; phylum Bacteroidota; class Ignavibacteria; order Ignavibacteriales; family Ignavibacteriaceae; genus H2-BAC3. Next base: position 2,573 of record CAYYJL010000266.1, read on the forward strand.
ATATGTTATTTTATAAAAATCCTGACAGACCGGGAATGCTTGCCAAAGTGGGGCAAATTTTAGCTGAAAACAGCATAAATATTGCGGGATTATCACTTGGCAGATTTGGTATCGGGAAGCAGGCATTAACCGTTATAAACCTCGATTCCGGAATAAATAAGGAAATTTTAGGCAAAATTTCTTCGATAGAAGGCGTTTCGGGGGTATTTTCGGTAAAAATTTAGGATAAACAGTAAAAAAAGTCTTGACTAATTGTTAATTTTTGGTTAAATCACACAATAATTTGGTTGAATTTTGTAAAAATCGCCAATCTTTAAAATCTCCCCCTCGGGAGGATTTTAATGAGTGAAGTTTTATTATATTCATTAATCAATAATCTATAATCTATAAAGGAGAGCATAATGCTTAAGAGAACCTTTACTATGTTCGCAGTTGTCACTCTCTTTGTGGGCTTTAGCTTTGCGCAGTCAGGCAAAGTTCAGGATCACAAAAGAGTAAAACTGACAAATGAAAATTACCAGGCACCTCAAGTTGTTACAGACAACCTTGACCCTGTTGTTTTTCAAGTTAACTCACCTGCTACAGGTGATACCGTTGGTACAACCAACTACGATTACTTCAGCAACAGCGTTGTAAGAGATCAGATTGATTTCCACGGCGGAAAAGCACACATGGCTCCAATGCTCAGAAAACCGGGCTCAAGAAGAGTTGTCACTTATATCTACCCTGATGGTGCAAACTATACTCAGGTAGCTGTATTTGACTCAGCAGCAGGTAACGCAGGTTGGCCGCAGATTTCTGTTAAGAGTAACGGAACCGATTTGGGTACCGTGGCTGTTGTTGGTCATCATGGAGCCCCTGCGTCAAAACTCGGTATCTCTGATGGTGCTTCACCATTTTTGGTATCAACCTTTAACCCAAGCACTGACCCATCAGTACAGTGGGTAGGTGACAATCTGTTTTTAGCTGCTTCCGGTGCAAGAACCCAGTTCCAGTTCTATAAGAGCGAAGACTTAGGTTCAACCTTCACCAATTGGGATTCTATCAGCTCTTACCATCCAACTCCAATTTTCTGGGTTGAAAACGGTGGTGTAGAAGTTGGTATGTCTACCAGTCCGAACAATCAGTATGTAGCTATGTTCGGAACCAATGCTGGCGCAGTTGGCGGCGGTGCACACGTATTTAATCCAATTTCAGCTGATTCTGCTGATAACTTCTGGGCAATTGTTTCTACAAATAGCGGTACTTCATTTACCGGTATGAGACTTGCTGCTGACGGTGTTATCGGTGCAGTAACAGGACGTCCTAACTTTGCTCCATTATTCGAAAACTTCGGCCAGGTTGATATGGCAGTTGCTAACGATGGTGTATGGCATGCAGTTGCTAACGGTTACGGTATTACCTTTGATGCTACCGGAACTACCCAGACTGGTGCAGACTTCCCGCTTATCTACTGGAATTCAAGCTCTAACTCATGGGTTGCTCTTTCAGATATGGCTTTAGATACCGTTGATGCAATTGGCGATTTCTATCCTACCAACTCAATTGGTCAGGCGTATCCTTCAGTATCTGTTTCTCCTGATGGCAAAGTTATCTATGTTATCTGGACAGGTCCACAGTACACCGGTGGTGTAATGGATACCGCAGAAGCTGTATATTGGAGAGATTTGTATCATGCTTTCTCTACTAACGGCGGAACTACCTGGACCTACGGTGGTGTATTAGCCGGCAAGAAAAATGCTTCTGAAGCATTTGGACATGCAGCTCAGTGGTTAGAAGATAAAGGCGATAAATATGTTGCTCATATCATCTATCTCGAAGATTTCACCCCGACTGTTTCCTTGTTCGCAGGTGTTGGTGGCCAGGAACCGATCGTTTACAAAACTTTCGATTTACCAAAACCAGTTTCTGTAGAAGATGGAACCCCAAATAGTTTCTCATTGGATCAGAACTATCCGAATCCGTTCAACCCATCTACAAAGATTACATTCAACATGGCTAAAGCCGGTAATGTATCTTTGAAGGTATTTGACGTACTCGGAAGAGAAGTTGCTACATTGGTTAACGG
>CAYYJL010000267.1:0-4640 GCA_964472245.1 uncultured Ignavibacteriaceae bacterium
TTTTTCATTCTGAACCACACCTCTCTGTTCATCTAATTTTTCCTGTGTAACCGCACCCAGCAGATGCCCCATTCTGTCTGATTCTAAAAACAGTATCTGTTCGAATGCAGAAGTAGGCACCGTCTGAAAATAGTTTGTACGGTCATTATTGGTGGTTCCGTTTAAATCGGTTGCGCCCACTCTTTCCAATGCCTGAAAATAGTCATCGTCAAAGTTTTCGCTGCCGTTGAACATAAGGTGTTCAAACAGATGCGCAAATCCGGTGCGTCCGGTTTTTTCATTTTTTGAGCCGACATGATACCATACGTTTACTGCCACAACGGGGGCTTTCCTGTCCTCATGGACAAGCAGTGTCAGCCCGTTTTTCAGCACAAACTTTTTGTACGGTATATCAAAATCTTTTGCCTTTTGGGCCATAACGTCTAAAGAAGACATCAAGAATACCTTCATGATTATGAGTAAAATTATTGAACGGTACATAATATTTCCGTTTTTGTTAGATGATTAATGAATTAAACAGTTGCATAATTATATATATTATTCCCCGCTTAGCCGCAGAATCTCCATCCATTCCGCTTCAGTAACAGGCATAACAGAAAGCCGGTTCCCGCGTTGAATCAGGCGGAAATCCTTCATCAGCGGATTTTCCTTAATTTCTTTCAAAGTAACCGGCCGTTTAAGCACCTTGGTCAGCTTTATATCCACCATATACCAGATGGGGTTATCCGGTGTGCTTTTGGGGTCAAAATGATGATGCGTTTTATCCATTGCGGTAAAATCAGGATATCCCTCCTTCACTACTTCACACACAGCCACCACAGCAAGCGGTTCCGTATTGCTCTGATATAAAAACACTTCATCCCCTTTTTTTATGGAGTCACGGAGAAAATTCCTCGCCTGGTAATTCCTCACTCCGTCCCAGTAGGTTTTTTTATCTTTCTTAATATCTTCTAATGAATAATCATCCGGCTCCGTTTTAAAGAGCCAGTAATTTTTTGCCATAGTTCCTTGCCTTAATTATAGTTCTGTAATCTGTTCCAAACTTTATGCAAATCGAATTTTGGTTTTCTGCCAATATATATATTAAGATTCCTTTCATACGGCATTGCGTAGGGGTGGTCTGAAACCGCTGCAACTTCAACAGAATCAAAGAACTCTTTGTTCCCTTCCCCGCCTCCTATTATAATGACGGTGCTGATGCTGTCTGCGCCCGGTCCCCACAAAAAATAGTTGTTATGGCCGGAAACAGCTCTCGGCAGATTATATTTTTTCCCAAGCACAGCCACTGCCCCTGCCTGGCCGTAATTCTGTCCGAAAATTATTGTTGATTTTTTCTCTTCGTCGGAAAGTTTCTGATACGCCTGACGGACTGCCTCTGTCAGCTCCTCCCATCCGAACATATCGGCAAAATGCTGAGGCAGCGGACCAACTTCTTTCCTTTCACCGGTGCTTGGGGCAACACCTGCGGTTTCAGCATATTGTATATATTTTTCAGGGGAAAGCACAGGCACTGCAAGCGGCGCAATTAATATAGCTGCGGCTGCCATGATAAACACTATTGCATAACCTGCTTTTTGCAGAAGTGAAGTTCTTAAAACACGTTCAATAATAACACTGCTTAAAGCAAGCACACCGCCCAGATATGCGGCTAAGTAATACACCTTGCCGTTGGTCAGCGAAAAGAACAATGTTACCGCAAAAAAGCCGGTCAGCAGCGTTCTGTATCTTTTCATTTCATTATCAACCAGCAGCATAACTCCCGCGGAAAAATTCAAAGCAAAATTCAGAGGGCTTAAATCCATTGCTGCAGCCGTCAGAAAATCTGTAATGCTCATGCTAGCATTCTTATAAAGTGCGGCATTTCTCATGAACTCAAGTGTCGGCCACCCGTTAACCTGCTGCCAGATAATGTGCGGCAAAAAAATTGCAAATGCAATTCCGCAGAAGCTCAGGAATTGTTTACTGACCAGATATTTTCTCTCTTTACCGATTGCCATAAGCAAAAGAACAAAGCCAAGATAAAACACAAGTGTGTACTTATTCATCATGGCAATGCCGGTTATTACCCCGAGGTGCAGCCAGTATTTAGTATCTTCCGTTTGCAGCAGTTTCAGGAAGAAATATGCCCAAATCGCAATGAACAAGTGGTCATATATATTCATGGAGAGGAAATTCCCGATGCCCATTGCAACAGGAGCAGTTATATATCCGATTCCCGCAATGATAAGGGCGAGCAGTCCACCGTTCAGCATGATAACCGTTGCTGCAATCACTCCAACCGTTGCGGCACCTGCCAGCGCAGGTAAAAGCCGTATTGCAAAAAGAGAATCCCCGAACAGTTCCAGCCCCACCCGTGTAATCAGCATGGAAAGCGGCGGATGATCCACATATCCCCATGCCAGATTTCTTGCGCACTCGATATAATAAAACTCATCGCGGAAGTAGCCGTATCCTCCGTTAAATGCCATATGAAATACAAATTTCACTGTCATTAATACCCCCGCTGCAATCCACAATCTCCTGTTTGCTTCTCCCATTACCGCACCTTAAAAATGGCAAATGTTATATCATCGTGCTGCGCGGTTTCTGAACTGAAGTCATATATATGCTCCGTTATTACATCTTTGAGCTTGTCAACATGAAAATGAGCATATTTTTTCAATAATATCTGCAGCCGTTCATCGCCAAACATTTCCCCGGTTTCATCCATGCATTCGTTTACACCGTCAGTATAAAACAAAAGTACATCGCCGCGTTCGGGAGTGATTTCCGTAACTTCAAGAGTATCGCTGAAAACATTTGTGTTGGTTAAGCCCAATCCAATCCCCTTCGGCTTATGCACACAAACGGACTTATCACTATACCGGTAATGCATTACCGGCAGATGTCCTGCACGGCAGAGGGAAATAGTATTGCCTTCGCTTATCTTTGCCACATTTGCAGTAAAAAAATCATCCCGCTTAAAAATTCTGTAAAGTTCGATATTTAAATCTTTTAACAGCGGTGCCATCTCTTCCTCTTTAGAAGAGAGCACATGAATTAATGTCCGAACCTGAATCATATTCAGGGCAGCTGCCATTCCTTTGCCGCTGATATCCCCTATGACAAACAGATAGCTGCCGTTTGTTTTTCCTTTAATAAAATCGTAATAATCTCCGCCTACCTCACGTGCGGCAGCAATAAAACAGGAGACATCAAAAGCATCAAGCATCGGCGGTGCATCCGGCATTAATCCTGTTTGGATCTTTTTTGCAACTTCAAGCTCATCCTTCACGCTCAGTTTATCGGCAAGCTCAAACGCAAGCAGCAGATTCATCACTACAAATACCAGCAGTAAAAACTGACCATCGTCATATAAAAGCCCCCAGAAGAAAAAGAACAATGCACCCGTATATACCAGCCGCCTGACCGGAGTCAGTTTCAGCAGGAATACAATGAACAAATCCTTAACAAAAATTAAGGCACGCATAAATTTATTGGTGGAAGGATCCGGCGGGGTAATCTGCTCCTTGTAAAACTGGTAAATGCCGGGGGCTTCCCGTTTTACGAGTAACTCAAAATCATTCACGCTTAACCCGCTCAGGTAAAGCTGATATAACTTTTGAATTGGATTTCTATAATTATTTTCTTTTTGTGCCATTCATCCGGTAAAAATAGAACGTAATGTAGCATATTTTCCCCATTGTACCCCGATTTTTGGACAGGCGATACAGATTAATGACAATCGGCAGAACTTTTCCGTCTCCGGAATTCACACTTTCTGCCTTTTACCTGTCAGCAGCAAAAGGGCGGACTGCTCTACCGCCCATTGCCTGTTAAATTATACGGTGCGGGAATACTTTCCCGTATCCTTTTTATTTTCAATATAGCCGTCAAAGTTCATAGCTATATTTCTGATTAAAAGTTTACCCGATTCGGATACGATAATTTTCTCCCCTTCCATGGAAACAAGCCCGTCTTCCAGCATATCATGAAGCCCGGCAATGCCGTTCTTAAAATACTCTCTGAAAGAAATATTAAACAATGTTCCGGTCTTTTCCATATCAAGCTCAAAATCACACATCAGGCGCATGATAACATGGCGGCGTATATGATCGTCGTCGGTCATTTTATAACCTTTGGTCACAGGCAGCCGTTCTTCATCAAGTGCCTTAAAGTATTCTTTTTCAGTTTTAAAGTTCTGGGTATATATATTCTGCAGCTGGCTGATTGCGGTTATGCCCATGGCATATAGGTCTGCACCTGCATTGGTACTGTATCCCTGAAAATTGCGGTACAGTTTCTTTTCACGGAGTGCAACAGAAAGTTCATCCTCCGGTTTTGCAAAATGATCCATCCCGATAAAGTCATATCCGTTTGCGGTCAGCTTTTCAATTGTCATTTTTAATATCGCAAGTTTTACCTCTGCCTTGGGCAGGTCTTCCTCACGTATCAGGGCCATATGTTTTTTCATCCAGGGCACATGAGCATAATTAAAGACGGCTATCCGGTCGGGATTGATATCTATAATTTTCTCAACCGTATCTTCAAACGATTCTAAAGTTTGAAAAGGGAGGCCGTATATAAGGTCCAGGTTAATGGAACTGTATCCCAACTCGCGCACCCACTCAATGGTTTGCCGTGTCATATCTTCCGGCTGA
>CAYYJL010000268.1:0-4617 GCA_964472245.1 uncultured Ignavibacteriaceae bacterium
AACACCGTTTGGTTTCCGGCAGAAAAAGGGAGAATATACAGAACAACTGATAACGGCACTACTTTCAGTTATATTCAGACGCCAATGACAAAGAACATCAACTCCATACGGTTCATTGGCAATCAGATAGGGTTGGCTGCGGCTGTTGACGGATATGTTTTACGGTCCACAAACGGAGGCAATACGTGGTCTTCCACTCAACCGTTCCCGGGAGTGAATCTGACACGCCTTACCTTCATTACTCCGCAAACAGGTTTTATGCTTGGCGGAGTTGGTGTATTATATAAGTCAACAGATGCAGGTCTCACCTGGTCCGGCATTCCTCTCCCTGCTAACTTTGCACCTGTCAGGATTTCCTTTCTTGATGAAAACACCGGGCTGCTTACCTCAACCACATCAATGATAAGAACAACCGATGGAGGCATCAACTGGCAGCCGGTTAATATCGGCGTTAACGTACAGGGTGTTTGTATGGTTAAGCCGGGCATTGCATTCGCAGGTGCTGCGGAATCCAAGATATACAAATCCACTGACAATGGTGCCAGCTGGAATCTGCATCATCAGCCGCCCGGAGCCATAACCTCCCCTATCCTGGATATTGCATTCCGTGATTCCCTTTATGGCATCTTTGTTATTCAGTATATATATGTTTACATCACTCATGACGGTGGCAATTCATTTGTCATGCAATCACTCCCTTCAAATATAAACGGAATTGAACGAATTTACCTGGCGGGGTCAAATGACATTTATCTTATCAATAAAAATTCCAGCATATTCAAATCTACTAATGGCGGGGCTACCTGGAGCACTCACTCCCTGCGCTACCATTTTGAAATCTACAGTTCTGATCTTTCCCAATCCGGTTTTTATACTGTAGGAGAAAAAGGTTTTTTGGTTTATCAGCATAATTTTGTCGGCAGTGTTCAACACATCCTGCCAACAACACAAAACTTTAATGCTGTTTCCTTCAGTTCAAACTCAACCGGCTTTGTAGTAGGTGACAGCGGAATTGTTTACCGGGGTTCAAATCTTTTGTCAAGCTGGGTCAGCTTAAATTCCGGAACTACGGCACAATTGCGTGCTGTTAGAAGGCACTACTCTCTGAACATTGCATATATTGCCGGAGCTGCCGGCACCATTCTGTGGACAACAAATAACGGGAGTAATTGGACCCCGCAGCAAAGTAATGTTTCTGTGAATCTGAACGGCATTACTATGATTACGCCCCAGATGGCAATTGTGGTTGGTGATTCAGGTGTTGTTCTCCGCACCACCAATTCCGGTACCACCTGGACAAAGATTCCCATAACCACAACAAAAGATATACTCACCGTTCACTCAGTTGAAAACCTGGTCATGTTAGCGGGCAAGGATGGTTTAAGCTATAAAAGTCTCGACTCCGGCAAAACCTGGATTAATAATAATTTTGCTCATTCAGAAACTATCGTTAAGCTGGAGTTTCTTACCAAATTTACCATCAGGTATCTGACTGCCGGCGGAATGATGCATGTTACTTCCAATAGCGGTATGTCCTGGCGAAATGAATCGCAGATATCCGGAGCTCCGGTAACTACATTTAGTATGTCCGGAGCAGGTCACTACATGGTTGCCACAAAAGCAGGTAATGTATATATGAACATTGCGGGTCTGCCTGTCGAGCTTATCTCCTTTTCAGCTTCCCTGCAGAATGCAGCTGCACACCTGCGCTGGACTACCGCCTCAGAAACTAACAACCGCGGATTTGAAATTCAAAAATCCACAGATAATCATACGTGGAACACAATCGGGTTCATTGCCGGTTCTGGTTCTACAACAGAATACAACGATTATTTTTTTGTAGATAATTATCCTGACCCGGGCTTAAACTATTACCGGCTCTATCAGGTGGACTATGATGGCACGGGGTACTATTCTGAAGCCGCATCACTTAACTATATCAGCGGATATATGCTTTCAGACAATTACCCCAATCCGTTTAATCCCGAAACAAAAATTACTTACACTCTGCCTGCTGCGGGCCGGGCAGTAATAGAAATTTTTGACGCATTGGGTAACACCCTTGCTGTGCCTTTGGATGAAAAGAAAGAACCGGGCACCTATACACTTACGTTTAACGCTGCAGCCCTTTCATCGGGTATATACTACTACAGGATTACGGCCGGTCAGTTCAGCCAAACAAAAAAGATGGTGGTGATAAAATGAAAACTTATACTTATCCGCACTATTCTCTCCGGAAACTGGCATTGGTATTGTTTTTATTCCTGGCTGCCGGCAGCACATTTGCACAGTCCTTCCGGCTCTACAGGCCGTTTAATGATCCAATTAACCTGCTGGAAGCATTTGTGCTTGATTCACAAAATGTATATATCGCCGGTGAATACGGATACATCCTTAAAACAACTGATGGCGGGAGCTCCTGGGCTACACAAAACATCGGACCCGGTTATGCGATATCCACGATTAGTTTCATAAATGCCGACACCGGATTTGCAGGGGGTAAAAACAATGTTATCATCCGCACCACAAACGGCGGGATTAAGTGGACCATGGTTCATCAGACCAATGGAACGGCGAATGAATGGATCAGAAAGTTATTCTTTGTTGATAATTATGTGGGTTATGCACTAAACTCTATCGGTCAGATATATAAAACGACTGATGGCGGCACGGACTGGGTTGCTTTACCCCGTTTTACCGATGAACGATTCAACAATATATTCTTTTCAGATGCATTAAACGGCATTATCCTCGGCTTCTATGGAGAGCTTTTTAAGACAACTGACGGCGGAATTTCCTGGAGCTTGATAAACACAGGAACATCCGAAGGATTTTTTGACCTAAAGCATATATCAGGCAACTACCTGGTTGCCTCTGCTACCAACGGTGTTTTTGCCATCTCGTCCGACTTTGGCAGCAGCTGGAACTTCCATAACACAGGTTTGACTGAAAACCTTTCCGCCATTCATTTCACGGATAATAATAACGGCTACGGTTTTTCACAATCCTTAAAGCTGTATAAAACATCAAATGGCGGTCTTACCTGGCAGCAGGTACCGGATATGCCTGCCTCATATATACCTACTGCTATGGCAGGCAGTGCAGACGGTATGGTGTACTTAACATGCAGGTTGAACAAAGTCCTTAAATACTCCCCAACCTCACTTTGGCAGCAAGTACAATTACAGGCAGCTCCCTCTCTTAATTCCGTGGACAGCTTCAACAGAAACTATGTCTATTGTGCTGCCAACAGCGGGCTTATTGTTTACTCTTTTAATGGTGGCAGCACCTGGACTTATGAGAATATAGGGACAAACAGTAATTTGAACAAAATTCAGTTTGCCAAGGATTCTTCCGCCTGGGCGGCGGGAGACAACGGAACCGTTGCCAAATCTACCAACAGAGGGCAGGCATGGCAGCTTATCGAAACGCCTGTCACGGTAAATCTTAATAGTATATATGCCTTCAATAAATTTACCGCCATTGCCGTTGGAGACAGCGGTACAATAATATATACTGCAGATGGAGGAAAGAAATGGCAGATAATCCCATCTCCTTCGTCGGAAAACCTGAATGATATTGGTTTCTTCCTATTGAACGTTGACGGATTTATCGTTGGTAATAATGGCGTTTTGCTTATGACTTCTGATGCCGGTCTCTCCTGGACTTTACGCGATATCGGTTTCGTCGGTAATTTTCACAAAGCATTTACTCTCTCAAACCTTGGAACGGCTATTAGTGATTCCGGCAAAATTATTGCGACGGCAAACGGCGGTGTACTCTGGACCGAAAAAAGAGTTCCAAATGTCTCGCACATTTCCGGAGGAAAATATTACAATCACACAACTTATACACTCCTTACCGGCACCGGCAGCGTAATAACGGTGGGAATCACTAATCTCTCCGTTGCAAATTATTATGTAAACAGCACGGGGCTGTATATGAATGATGTCCTGATTTACGACTCAAAGTCAGTCAGTCTGGTCAGCCGGAACGGAATTATGATGCGCCACTGGCAATCCACTGATCCCGGTATTCCTGTTGAGCTTACTTCATTTGCAGGACAAAATATTGACGGTAAGATTCAACTCAACTGGAGTACTGCCACCGAAACCAACAATCGTGGTTTTGAGGTGCAAAAGCTGTTTAATACTAATGAGTGGCTGAATATTGGTTTTGTTTCCGGATCGGGAACCTCCACAGAGCCATCCTCTTACAGTTTCACCGATAGTTATCCTGCAAAGGGTGTTATTCATTACCGGCTGCGTCAGATAGATTATGATGGTAATGCTGAAATACTACCGCAGATTGAAGTCGGCTTTGATATCACATTTGAACTCTGGCAAAACTACCCAAACCCGTTTAATCCGGAAACGGAGATTACCTACAGCATCCCTCAAACTGCCGATGTAGCGCTTGTTGTTTATGATGCATTGGGTGCGGAAACAGCAAGATTGGTAAATAAACGGCAGGAGCCCGGCAAGTATTCGGTACGGTTTAATGCCGCGTCCCTGCCTTCGGGTATATATTACTGCCGGCTTAGTTCCGGTCTATATACACATGTCAGGAAAATGATTTTAATTAAATAATATATAAACAAGTATGAAACGAAATAAT
>CAYYJL010000269.1:0-4606 GCA_964472245.1 uncultured Ignavibacteriaceae bacterium
GACTGCCAGTGCGGTTTATCAGTATATACAGGACCGCGGTCAAAATAATTATGCCCTGCAACAAAGATATTAAGGGATGCGTGAATCTTCATGCCGAGTTTATGTGCCTCATCAATACAAAATTCAACAAAGGGAAATGCGGAATCCCGTGATATACCCTGCCAGGAGGTCATCATTGGTGCAAAGGATGAGGGGTAGAGAGTTTCTCCCGTGATGGGTTTAATATCTATAACCACATCCGTGAAGCCCAGTTTTTTTATGAGATTAAAATAGTAAACGATGGAATCCGGATGGGAGAGCCGCTCAAAATTAGCTGTGGCATCAAACCACATAAGATTGCCTTTTTGCGGAAAGAGAGCTGTACCCAAAAGGAAAAATACAATTATCATCAACTTCATAATAAAGGGTCCGTATAAGGTTGTCCGAAAAACAGATAAAAGAATAACAATATGCAAGGTAGAAAAATTTTAACAGATTGATAAACAGGGAAAGTAAATAAAAGCCGTACATTTGCAGAATAAATAAATATAATTGACGGAGTTGAGAACGATGGAAAGAAATGCGATGCTGAATGAATACCGTACCGGTTATAAACAGGTCACCGATTTTATGAAACAAGTGCCGATGGAAATGTGGGATTTTAAGCCAGCTCCGGAAAAATGGAGCATCAGGGAGATTTTAATTCACCTTGCCGACAGCGAAGTGAACGGTTATGCACGCTGCAGGAAAATACTTGCTGAGGAGGGCTCTGAACTGCTGATTTACGACCAGGATAAATGGGCAAAGGAGTTGGATTACGCATCCCAGGATATTGACACGGCCATGATTGTATTCAAAACTATCCGCGAGGCAAATTACCGGTTACTGGCAACGCTTTCAGATGCCCAATGGAAAAAATCCGCCTTTCATCCGGAAAGAGGAAAGATGAACCTGGAAGACTGGCTTAAGATTTACACGGATCACGTGAAGGGGCACATTGAGCAGATGAGAAGGAATATTACCGCTTACGAGGAAAAAGCCGGCTGAACGGAAATTATCCGTTAAACCGGTTTGCAAATTTTAAGTCAGAATTTGGCACTTTCTATGCCTGTACCAATCTTTTTAAGGGATGATGCAAAGATTTCCTGTTCCCGCTCGGTAAGAACGGAGAAGATATCCTGAAGGGCATCGCCGTATTCTGCAAGAACTTTTTCATACAGTTTGCTCCCTTTTTCAGTCACTTCCACATCAATGGAAAGGCGGTCAGTTTTGCTGTGGCTGCGTTTTATCAAACTCTGTTTTTCAAGATAGTCAAGAATAAGGGTCATATTACCGCCGCTGACCATCATTTTTTTACAGAGCAATCCAATCTTGCTGCTGCCTTTGTTCACTAAATAATCTATGACGCCGAATTGTACTTCATTCAATTTGTATTCTTTTAACTTCTCCCCGGAGGCAGTTAAAACAGTCATATATGAACGGTGCATCTTCAGCCAGATTTTAAGAGCAGCGTCTTTTTTTGAGAGTTTTGCCATAAATTTTCCTTTCCGGAAATAATTTGATTAAAAATTAAAAAAAAGTGCAATAATGAACACAGGAATATGCGGGCTTGTTCAATATGCTAACATAAAATTCAATTTAAACATTTTTTATTATAAACGAAATAACGAAATTTATAAATATTAAATAAAAATTTCCGCAAGCGCAAAAATCAATCTTTTTTGACTTTGCTGCATCTAACGGAAAAAGCAAAAAGAATTATGATCTCAATAATAAATTACGGTAAGGATAATCTGGACGCTGTGAAAGGCGCTCTTGATATATTGGAACAGCCGTACTGTGTGGCATCACTGGAGAATGATATATGTCATGCAGATAAAATTATATTCCCCGGCAGTGATGAATTAAAGCGTGTCATAAAAAACATACACCTGATGAATTTATTTTCGATGATGCGTATGATACGCAAACCGGTTCTGGCCATAGATTCCGGCATGCAGCTGCTCTGTGAATACTTCCGTGCAGAAAAACTGACCTGCCTTGGCATTTACCCTGCGGAGGTTTACTGGTTTGAGGAAGGGAAAGCGGAAATGCCTTTTAAAGGGGAGCATGAGGTGAATTTTGTAAAAGAGGGAGTGCTGGGGAGAGGATTTGAACAAGGGACGAATTTTTATTTTAATAACAGTTTATATATACCGGAGATAGAAGAAACCACGGGTATTTCAGAAAATGGCGTGCGTTTTTCCTCGGTAATTGAAAAGGATCACTTTTACGGTGTGCAGTTCCATCCCGAACAGAGCGGTGAAGCAGGGTTGCAGCTTTTAAAGAACTTTGCCGAATTTGGTTAATACAATCTGAAGAGCACTGCTTTCCGGTGCTCTTTTTTACAAACCGTAGAACAGATCGTTTACCGGGGGATTAAAACTTTCCATAAAAAACTCAAAACTCATGGTTTCATTCAGCAGGGTTCTTACACCTGAGGCATTAATTGTTTCCAGAAAAGTGGTGTAACAATCCAATGCTTTGTGCAGTGCCTGGTGGTCTTCCGGTTCAACCGTGATATTGCAGTCAATCTCCGCTTCGGTAGAGTGGTTCAGGCGGAACAGCGGGCTTTTTGCTGCTTGTTCTTCACGCAGGGCAATAAATGCGAGTCGTTTGGGGCCGCGCCCCTCTTTTTTCATTCTGCAAAAAACTGATTTAACAGCGGCGTGTGTTACCAGGTGGTCATGAAAACCGCTGACACCGTGCACAGGGTAGGTGACGATAACATCGGGGTTAATTTTTTCAATATGTTTTTCTATAACAGATTCAATATCAGCAGGGTCCATTTCCTTCAATCCGGAATCCGGAAGATCCAAGATGGTCATATCAGAAAGTTTGAGCACCTCCGCAACGCGGTACATTTCCTTAACGCGGACTTTGCCCATCTCCTCTATACTGAGATTATATTTATGGCGCTGTTTGGTTGCACCGCCTTCGGTAAGGGTGAGCAGGGAAACTTTGTGCCCCAGCCGCTGCTGCATGTGCATAACATTAGCCGGGCCGAATGACTCATCATCAGGATGGGGATATATATATAATATTTTCATTGATTACTTTTTTGTAAAATAACGGAATCCGAAATATAAAACCAATGCTCCGGCCAAATATAAGAAAGTTCTAGTAACGGTTGTAAAAAGTGATGAAGTGGGCTCAAACGTGCCAGATGGTGTTTTGCCGGAAGAGGTAATTACTGCAAAAGTTGATTGCAGACTATCTGTCACAGCGTAATAGGTGGAGCTGTCGTGTATTATATTTTCGATCAAAAAACCGGGTTCGGAAGCAGTATAAAGGATAAGCAGGTTATCCTGCGGTTTTGCATACAATTACGTAAAAACACGCTGCAGAATGTTTTTTCCGTTAAAGATAAATTTATCAGCAGGAGAAACCGCCTGCAGGTCGTCCGCGGTAAGTCCTTCCATCATATGAACAGTTACAGTTCCACTGCCGATTGGTGCGTGCCAGGATGCGCCGGACTCAATAATATAAGAAAAGCCATTTGCTTTTTCGGTTGAGTATCCTTTACGGATGAGCCCGTTGCTGTTATCGGTGATGTAATACACTGTCACTTCAGTTTCACCAGGGGGATATATATTCTCCCAAACATACCAGTTGTCAGGGTCTGAGAACACGCCTTCATACACTGAATCTGCCGGCAGGGCTGCATTGTAACCAAATTGAGGATTTGCTTCCAGATAATCGGGGAGCCGAACCACGGGAACGGATGCACCGTTCACTTTTGCTGTAAGCGCAAATAAATCATTAAAGAGTACAGAGGGAGTATTGGGATTATCTGCTGTACCGCTGACGGGAAAACCTGTGCGGATAAAGATAGTATCCATTGATGCATTAAACATCGTATATACACCTTTTACCACGGCAAAATCCTTATAAAGTGCAATGGTAATCTGTTCCTTCTTCATGGCAATTTTGCCTGCGTGTGCAGCATCTTCCTTAAAGAAATGCACAAATTTTCTGCCGGTGCCTGTATCCCAAAAGCCGGGCATTGCAACATTGGCTAAGGATGTGAAACAGGAAAGAATAAAAACGGTAAGGAGAAGAATCTTTTTCATATAGTTAAAGTGGTATGGTTATGTGAATTATTGGTGCAGGCGGAGAGTCCAGGAGCCGCCTGTTGTTTTGCAGGCGGTCAAGTTCCTGTGCAGCCCAGCGTGCAGCAAAGTATCCGATGGCAGCACCGGCGACCGTATCAGAGAACCAGTGCACATCATGATATATACGTGCCATGGCAGTCCAAACGGCGGCTGTGTAAAACAATGCTTCCAGAGGAACGGAGTTTGTTTCCTGGTCCACCACAGCTGCAATGGCAAAGGTGAAAGTTGTGTGGCCCGATGGAAACGATGTGTTTTCAAATGCAAAACTGAGGGGATTAAAAGATGCGTTTCCTTCATTAAGAAACGGCCTGCTTCTGCCGATTAAAGATTTAAGTGACATATTATAGAACAAAGCAAAGAAAGATGCAGTTGTGAGTTTAAGTCCAAGATTACGGATATCTCTATTACCGGCAGCAATCCCGTATCCATAGAGTGCAAGCAAGGGTATATATGTGTAACCCTCTCCGTAAAAG
>CAYYJL010000270.1:0-4582 GCA_964472245.1 uncultured Ignavibacteriaceae bacterium
TCGTGAGCCGGATTTTCTTTTGCCTCCCGTACAAACATGATAAGCTTTTGCATAACTTTATCAGCAATCTCTTCGGGTTTGATAAGATTAAAAAACTCAACTATGCCACCAAAAACGCTCTTAAACCAACTTTCATCTTTGTACTCATTAAAAAGCTGGCGGATTTTATTTATTAAGTGTTGTCTTGTTTCCTCATCATTAATGCTTTTTTCCAACGTGTTTAAAAGCATTTCCCAGATTTTTTCATGCTCATTTTTTGAAATTGTCTCCCGAAGCAGAATTCCGGCATGGTTTGAAAAATTTATATCCTTTAGTTGTTTTTTGAGGAAGTTTTCAATTACAATAGATATTTTTTGCGGATCAGCATCTTTGATAAATGTGACTGCATAATCTCTTAAAATTAAAAGAAGTTTATCAACCGAATCAGGATTTCGTAATATCTGCACAAGCATTTCTCCAAGCGAGATTGCTTCAAGTTTTTGCCTGATCACTTCTTTGGAAAGCCATTTAGTGGTAACAAGATCAACAATGCCCTCAGTCATTTGTTTACGGCTTTTTACAATGATGTTTGTGTGCCTGGTAATCAATGGAATCGGTTTTTTAATTATTGGTATTCTTGTTTCTTTGAATAACGCATTAACAGCAAAACGGTCAGCTAAACCGCCGACTGTTCCAGCTTCAAATCCTGCCAACACAATGAGACTCAGCGCTCCCTCCCAATAGCCCCCGGTTATTAAAAGTTGAACTATTACTAATCCGCCTATTGCAACAAATAGAGAAGTGGTTCCTATTCTGTTTCTGCTTTCCATGTTCCGCCTTATTTTTAATTATATATTGACAACAACTGAGAACTTTTATTGCCATTAAAGTGATTATGTTTTATAAAAACTAACAATGAGCACAGTACTAAATATTATCACTCGATGAACATATATCATTCCAACCACAAACTATTCGTAATGATGCCTCTGGCATCAAAAATATATTACAAACTTTAATCAACATTGTGCCGCCATGTATCTACTGCAAACCCACTAAGCCGATGCTTTTCATCATATACCTTTGACTGACATTATAAATAACCTACGGTTTTTCATATGAGTATTTTTCTAGAAACTTATATACATCAAAAGCATATACGGGGGCCATTATGGTTCCTTCATAATCACCTTCGTCACTGTAAATTTCCCGAGATGTAACTATCATGATTTAAAATGAATACAATGGCAAAACCGCATTTAACTTGCCATTTTCCGGAATGAGATAGTTATGATCTATCTTAGTATATTTAACCGTTCCGATTGAGGCACTGTCAGCTTCACCTAATTGAATTGGTGCCCTACCCATTATAATCTGGGCACGGTAATGCGGCGGATTATATTCCGTATGAGTCAGGTGTCCTTCAACGTACAGTTTATTCTCAGCAGGACTAAAGCAAACTCTTTTAAATTCAACCCCAAACAGCATAAGACCCCTGCATCCCCGGACATTCGAGTATAATAATTTTCCGAAGCCGGTGTACAAAGGGTCGCCTATCTCACTGTTCTTAAGCTGCATAAATTCAGCGATGGGTATTTCAACAATTGAACTATCCCGGAAAAAGCGAGTCTCTGCACTCTGCCGCTCTTGAATAAATGATGCACAGCCATAAAATTGCAAAACAGCTATAAGCACAACTCCTGCGGTTACACTCTTAAAAAATCGCATCACAAACTGCATCAACTTAATTCACGAAACACAAAACAAAAGAACAGATACAACGGAAACTTTTTCATACATTCACACTTTCCCTTTGGGTACGTTATATTCCAAATACCAAAGTATAAATTACTCCGCCGAAATCTTTTTCGCAATAGGTGTAAATACCTATCTGCCGGCTCCCGGGGAGGCAAGAAAGCAATAGATAAATGTGTTATGTGTTTTCACTCAGCGGATCTGTTAAAAGGGGGAGTCACATGGAGGCGGTATTACTAAATTATTTATCCCGCATTTTTGCGGTTTTCTTTATCTGATGTATAGATAAAAAAAATCCCGGTGCTGGGGGAAGACACCGGGAGTCTTTACAAGGTTCGTAGGTCAGGGGAGAAACCTACAAACAAGACACTCAAAGATAGCAAACTCTATACTCAATGCAAACTATTTCTTACAAAAAATCTTACTTTTTTGTGTAAAAGTTATACATTGTTTCATTGTGCAGGTAACCACCATCAACCTTACCGTGCAGAAGTGAACTTCCCGAAGAGGCTACCTTCCAAAATACTCACGAAAGGCAATAAACTCGAACTCCCCCTTGCCATCCGGATTTCTCCGGGTCGTGGAACATACAGCCGGAATACCGGCCTGTTCCAGTTTTTTCAGCAGCATGTACGTGAATGTAAACTCGCCGGCTGCATGTACCGTATTTCCGCTTCCCCCCATTGCGGCAATTTTGGTAAAATACTCCCAGGTGAGTGCATCTATTTCCGCGCTTGATGCCTCAGGCGGCACCGCCGGAAACGGCATATCCGTTATTTCGCCAAACCTCTCAATGGCTGCGCCCCTTTGCTTATCGCTCCACCCTGAAGAGGGGTGATTGGAAAGATTAATCAGCATAGTCATAACTCCTTTCTGTATATACTATTCCCCTTGTATCATCAATTTTATGCTGCGCATCATGTAATCTTTCTCTTCATACTCTGAGTTTAACCCAATCAGCGCCATCAGATAATTTATTGCAGCTTTGAACTCACCCATATATGCCGCACTCATTGCTGCCGTGCGGATAAATTCTTCCGGACGTATATGAATCCCCAGCTCCGGCGAGGCGTTAAGCAGCTCCTGCACCTTTTGCGAATACATGAACGCCTTTTCCTGCTCATCATTCTGGTAATATGCATTGGCTATTTCCACATACATTTTTACCTGGGAAATGCTGTCCTTCCGGCTGATCTGAATCAGACTGTCTACATAACCGTCTATCTTCCCCCTGCCAAGGAAACTGCTCCCCAGCATCTCTTCATTAATTTTGTCATACAGATATATACTCCGCCAGTGCTCTTCATCGCCGAAATTTTTAGCAAGGGAATTCACTATCGGCGTTCGGATGCGCTGCAGGTTCAGCAGCTCAGTTGCTGTCAGGTGCAGTTTGGCGGCCTCATAATCCCTCGGATTATTCTGCAATGCCTGCTTGGTGAAAGCATAGATAAGCCGGTAGGTTTTTGGCCTGCTCAGCTGATACCGCGCTGCATCCAGAAGGGTTGGGTTATCCGGCGGATACTTTTGTATATACCGTTCTATCAGCAGGTTCCCGAAGGAAGACTTAAAGCGCTCATCTGCCAGAAAAATAATCTTGGCATTCCGCCCTTTAAACAATGAGCGCGGCGCGCGGAACTCCAGCAGCGGATGCAGTTCACTGTTTACCTCCGGATAGTCAGAAACAGCATAAAACCCTCTTTGAGAAAGCATCTGCAGCGAAAGCGTAGAAAACGGTGTATTAAGCCCCACCATTTCCATATTTTGTTTAACGGCGGGTATGTTAAATCGTTTTGTAAACTCCTCCGCATCCATCGCAATATCTTCTTCAGAACCCACCATCAGGATGTCCCCTGCGCCGGGGTTCCATACCTGTGTATAGGGGAACGCCTGCGCATAGGTGTTCATCACCAGCTTCAGTATATCATCATCCATTTCATATATATGAAACCACTGCAGCATGATGCCCCCCTTTTTCAGCTTGGAGCGGCAGAGATTAAAATACTCAACAGAAAACAAATTACCAATGCCCGCAATCCACGGATTGGAGGGCTCTGATATAATTACATCAAACTGTTTGGGTGTCAGTTTCATAAAGGTGTGTGCATCTTCCACCAGCATTTTCAGCTTCGGGTTTTCCATGCAGTTGTTGTTTTCCTTCGCGAAAAATTTTGCGGATTCCACAACCTCTTTGCTGATTTCCACACAGGTTACTTCTTTAACCGGATGTGTGAGCACAGACCCCACCGTTACCCCGCTGCCCAGTCCCACAACAAATACTTCTTTGGGGTCTTTATGCAAAAGCATAGGGATTTGTGCACACAATACCTGCGTGGACATATCATCCCCGTTGCTTGCATCCGCCTTGCCGTTAATGATCAGCGCAATCGTTTTTGTTGTATCACGGTACTGCACAATGCTGACATTGGCATTCATCCCCTCCTTATAATAAAGCACATCCCGCTGCTCCATGACCTCTAAAAACTGGGCGTAGGTTTTCGGCGGTTCAACACTCAGCCGTCTGAACACACTTGCCATGGAAAGCTTGACATTCCAGTCCGGCGTAAGCGAAAGAATCATCACAAAAACAACAGCTGCGCTTCCTGCCAGTATATACCGGTTTGCTTTTGTTTTGTCAGGTGTAAAATATGCAAGAGCTGCCGCGCCTGCCAGGTTTATAAATATTCCCAGTTCAAAGGTGCCGCGCATGCCGAGCCAGGGGATAAACAACAACCCGGTGAGTACCGAGCCAAGCACCGTGCCAACGGTATTAACGGAAAACACCCTGCCCACCGATGCACCAATCCCCTGTTTATATTCCCGCACTATTTCCACAATAACCGGCAGTGTT
>CAYYJL010000271.1:0-4576 GCA_964472245.1 uncultured Ignavibacteriaceae bacterium
AAAACCTCCTCCGCTGCCGAATTGTACAAATAACTTCTTTTCCTTTTTTAATACGGTACAGCGGTGGCTGAGCAATATATACCCTGCCGGTTGTAATCATTTCTTTCATATATCTGTAAAGGAAAGTCAGCAGGAGAGTACGGATATGCGAACCATCCACATCCGCATCGGTCATAAGAATCAGTTTGCCGTAGCGGAGTTTTTCGGTGGAAAAATCGTTTCCAATGCCGCCGCCGAGAGCAGCAACAATGGAACGGATTTCATTATTCTCTAAAATTTTATTGAGCTTGGCTTTTTCCACATTAAGGATTTTTCCTTTCAGCGGAAGGATCGCCTGAAAGCGTCTGTCTCTGCCCTGTTTAGCGGAGCCGCCTGCGGAGTCACCCTCAACGATATATATTTCGCAGTGCTCCGGGTCAGTGATGGAGCAGTCAGCAAGTTTACCGGGGAGGTCAAAGCTGTCAAGTGCGTTTTTCCGGCGGGCAAGGTCGCGTGCGCGTCTTGCTGCCTCGCGTGCCTCTGCTGCTTTCAGAACCTTTTCAATTATCTTTTTACCGACTCCGGGATTTTCTTCCAGATACTCGGCAAGTTTTTCATTCATCAGTGTTTCAACTGCAGATTTTGTTTCACTGTTGCCAAGTTTGGTTTTTGTCTGACCTTCAAACTGCGGTTCCATAACTTTAACAGAGATAACAGCAGTTAAACCTTCCCTGAAGTCATCGCCGGTGAGAGTAATCTTGCCGTCTTTGATGAGATTATTTTTTGATGCGTAATTGTTTAAAGTTCTGGTGAGTGCGGTTTTAAAGCCGACCAGGTGAGTTCCGCCCTCGGTTGTATTAATGTTGTTCACATATGAGAAGATGTTTTCCGAGTAACCGTCATTATATTGAAAAGAGACTTCAACGGGTGTGCCGTCTTTTTCGCCTTCAACATAAACCGGTTTGTGCAGGGCGTTACGGGTTTCATCAATGTATTTAACAAACTCAATGAGTCCGCCTTTATAGTGAAAAGTTTCCTGCTCTTCTTCTGCGACATCTTTAAGCGCGATGGAAATGGTTTTATTAAGGTAAGCGAGCTCCCGCATTCTTTCAGCAACCGTGCCGAACTTAAATTTGGTAACCTTAAAAATTTCTTTATCAGGCTTAAAGGTAACTCTTGTGCCGGTTTCCGGTTTCTTGAGTGTCTGAACTTCCTTTACGGGGGCTTTGGGCACGCCGCGTATATATTCCTGCCTGTACAGCTTTCCGTTCCGCTTAACTTCCACGGTACACCATTCGCTGAGTGCATTCACAACGGAAACACCCACGCCGTGCAGTCCGCCCGAAACCTTGTAGGAGTTTTTATCAAATTTTCCGCCTGCATGAAGAACGGTCATTACCACTTCCAAAGCGGAACGTTTCTCTTCCGGGTGCATATCAACGGGAATTCCGCGGCCGTTATCATCCACACTGCAGGAGCCGTCTTCGTTAATGGTTACCTTAATAGTATCACAGTAGCCGGCCAGAGATTCATCTATACTGTTATCAACAACTTCGTTAATCAGGTGGTGCAAGCCGCGCGCACTGACATCGCCGATATACATCGCCGGTCTTTTGCGGACTGCTTCCAGTCCCTTCAGGACGTTAATACTTTTGGCACTGTATTCTTGTTCGTTTGTAGTCTTAGCCATATAATCCGATAATTTAATTCGTTAGAACAACTTTTTTAATTCTTGAATCGCCGAAGAACTCATTGATTTTAGCTGCGATTTCCTCATCGCGGAATTTCAATTCGTTTCTCCATGCGGCATTTTCAACTTCGATATATAAAACACCCCTGACCACTTTGCGGGGTACGGCAATCTGCTCATAACCCTTAAAGATTTCATAAAACTTTTCCAGCACCTCGCCCTCAGAAGCAGCTTTTCTGATTTTAAGAAAATCAGGGTGCTTGCTGAAGATATCTGCAAACTTTTGTATGCGCAGTTTTTTTATCATACTGCATCTCCTGTATATATACTTCCGTTCTGAACGGTAAACACGCGGCCTGTATTCATAGTGCGCAGATTCTGGTAATTTGATAAATCTGTCATGGTAATAATCGCCTGCCCGACTTCGGTCAGGTATTTGCTTATCCTGGCAGCCCGTTTTGTATCAAGCTCGCCAAAAACATCATCAAGCAGAAAAACGGGGGTTTTGCCCATAATTTCTTTCAGGTAAAAAAACTGCGCAAAACGCAATGCAACCTGAAATGTTTTGTGCTGGCCCTGAGAACCGAATGACTTAAGGTTGTTGTCGTTAACGGTAAACTCCAAATCATCCCGGTGCGGCCCTGTTAAATTGAGTCCGCGGCGTATCTCTTCTTCCTTCCGTTTAATAACGGTGGTCATAAACTCTTCCCGGATGTTTTCTTCGGGAGAGTTTTTGAGATATACATATTTTATATCCGGTTTTTCTGCACCGCCCATAATTTCCGTATATACATCAGCCACCAGAGATGCAAAATGCGCGGTGAATTCCTTTCTGTGCCGGATAATTTCCGTGCCGAGTTCAACAAGAGTTGAATTGAATGCCGAAAGTTCACCGGCGAATTTTCTTTCCCCCTGCTCCTGAATTTTACCAAGCAGGGAAGAGCGCTGTTTTAATACTTTTGCATAATCTAAAATCAACTGCAGATATACTGCACTGCTCTGTGATATTATGGAATCCATCAGCTTGCGCCGTTCTGCCGGGGAACCTTGCGTGAGTGCGTGGTCTTCCGGAGTGAGCAGTACAACCGGAAAACTACCGATAACATCCGCCGAACGGTGTACCGGTTTGCCGTCCTTAAGGTATATCCTTTTATTTTCTCCGCCGGTAAACCGGATTTTGACCGTGCTGTCGGATATATCACTGAACCCAGCATTAATTTCGTAATAGGGCTCGCCGAATTTCAGCAGCTCTGTATCGGGGGAACCTTTGTAATTTTTTGTTGTGCAGAGGAAATAAACTGCTTCCAAAATGGATGTTTTGCCCTGGCCGTTTCCTCCGACAATAAAGTTTAACTGCGGGTCAAATTCAAGACGGGAAGAACCGTGAATCCTGAAGTTATTCAGGGATACGTGCTGCACTATCATGCCTTCATCCGGTTACGGAATCCCCGTAATGTATATATAGCTTGAATCACTCCTACCGGTTTAGTCTGATAGGCATTAACAGAACCAGAAGTTCTTCATTTTCCTGATCTTTAACGGGAGTAATGATGCCTGCTTTGGAGGGTTTTTCAAGTTTAAGTACTATCTCAGAATCTTCCATTGTGGCAAGTATATCAATCAAATACTGTCCGTTGAAGGCGATTTCCATCGGCTCACCGAGATAACGGCTGTAGATGGTTTCCTTTGCCTGAGAGCCGCGCTGCTGATCTCCGGCTGATATTTCTACAATGTTATCTTTGCGGATATCCAGTTTTACGGTCCTGAAAGTCGGCTCGGAAAAGATGAGCATTCTTTTTGTTGCGGATAGCAGTTTTGCTGTCTCAAACGTTAAAATCTGATTGTTATCCTTAGGGATAACGCTGTTGTAATCCGGGTATTTATCGTTAATCAAACGGGTGGAAAAGGTCACCTTCTCATTGGCAAAAGTAACAGCCGAATCACCGGGATAAAAGGTTACGTCGCCTTCGGTAAATAATTTTTGTATAATAGAAACTGCTTTGCCGGGGAGAATATAGCTTTCGTTAACAGAAGAAGTAACAGAGCGGTTTATATATCTGACAAGTATATGTCCGGAAGTTGTAACAAAGCGGAGCCCTTCGTGTGAAAGCTCCATAAGCGTACCGGTCATCGCGGGGCGGAGTTCTTCGCGGGACATAGCATAGGCGGTCAGGTTTATGCCGCGTGATAATGTAGCTGCACTGAATACAAATTTTCTTTCTGCATCAATTCCCGGGAACTCAATATCGTTATTGGTAACATCGATGCTCATGGAATACTGACCGGAGTCAGTTTCAATCTGCAGCTGTTTGTTTTCATTCATGGAAAAATTAACCATCACATCATCAAAAGATTTCATGGCATCCAGAATTGTTTTTGCCTGCAGCATTACATCCATATCGGATTCAGACTGCACTGGCATGGAGGAGGAAATCTGCATTTCAAGATCAGTAGCCGTAACCGTAAGTATCCCATCCTTAATAGAGAGGACAAAACTCTCAAGCTGCTGCAAGGGGGACTTGGCAGGGACGACGGGGAAAACCACCGAGAGCAGTTTTTCCAATAATTTACTGTTGGCCTTGAAACTCATAATTTTCTCCGAATTAAACTTACAAAGATAACCATAAATGAGGTGAATAACAATCGGGAAAGAATATGCTAAGTTATTTTAATACAACAACTTAGCATTAATTTTTAACGTGCTTCCGAGTTGGATAGAGAATTCAATTTTACCACTCGCGGGGGTAAGGAATATTCCAAAATTCAACTAAGTTGAGGCCAAAAATCCCGGTAGGGGTTCCGATTTGGGTTCCGGCAAAAAGCCCTTACCCGTATATTGAGGCGATAAATTTACGCGCCATCCACCGCCAGGGCGGCGAGGGTCTCGTCCGTGGCGCGGCGCACGAG
>CAYYJL010000272.1:0-4569 GCA_964472245.1 uncultured Ignavibacteriaceae bacterium
TTCTGTTGCGGTGTAAAATGACGTTTTGGTCGCATAGGAATTCTCCTTTATAACATTAAAGTTAAAAATAGTTAATTCCATTTTCAAGTGGAGCAGTACAGGATTGATATTTATACATGGTGACAGGCATTTGGGGGATTAAAGAAAGAAAGTAAATGAAAAAATTTCATAGGTGGTTGCTGATTCCTCCCGTAATGATAGCAATTGTATTTTTTAACTTTTTGTATTTCAGACTGAATGAGCGGTTTTCTCCAAAACCTGTGCGTTCACACTGAAAGGGGGAAGTATAGTTGAGGGTTTGTAATGGATCTTCTTTTCATATCCGACAGCTTGGTCGAATGCAATCGATTTCACTTTAAAATAGAAAAGGCGGCACGGGGCCGCCTTTTGCATAATATCTGATTCTATTAAAGACTTAACAAATCATTATATATGATAAATGCCATCAGCACTAAAAGCAGTGCAAAGCCGGCATTTTGAATAATGATTTTGGTCTTTAGGGGGATCTCCCGCTTCATTGCTCCTTCTATTAATATCATCACTAAATGACCGCCATCCAGTGCAGGAAATGGGAGTATGTTCAGTAAAGCGAGACTTAAACTGAGCAGGCCCAGGAACATGAGAAAACTCTGCAAGCCGGAGTCAGCAGATCTGGCTGCAAACTGGGCTATCTTAATCGGTCCGCCGAATGCACGTTTAAACTCCACATCACCGGTGATTACCCTGCCAAGCATGGTGAACGTAAGTGCACTCATGTTACCCATATCGCGGAGGCCGAGTCCCACTGATTCAAAAAAGCCGTAGGTAATCTGTTCCGTATCGCCCAGATATATATATCCGCCGAGTATAATGCCGATTTTTCCGTCACTGCCGGGGTTCATGGCAACCTGCATGGTATCATTTTCTCCGCGGAGTATCGTGAGTGTGATATCCCGGTTGATGGCAGTTGATATCATGGATATGGACTGCTGTACGGTATATATAGAAGTATCATTGATTGCAAGAATGATATCCCCTTTCTGAATGCCTGCTTTATCGGCTTCGGCATCTTTCAGAAGATCACTGATAACAGGTTTCAGATTTTCCGTATGAAGGAAAAGACCTGCGCTTTCATCCTGCGGTACTTTTTTGCGCGGAACAATTATTGTTGCCTTTTCATTATTTCTTTCCACATCAAACTTGAGGTCAAGCCCCATGCCGGCAATAAATACCTCATTGCGTATATCTTCCCAGTATTTCATCTGATTGCCATTGATGCTGAGAATCTTATCGCCTGTTTTAAAGCCAAGCGAATCTGCTGCAGATTTTTCCGCTACGTAGCCAACGGTTGTGGTTTTACTGTATGTTTTACCGGTGAAATAGTTATTGCCCCAGAAAACACCCCATGCCAAAAGCAGGTTCATTAAAACACCGCCGGTGATTACAAATACTTTTGCTGCGGTGGATTTAGACCTGAATTCATGCGGCTGCGGCGGTTTGGATGCAAATTCCGTATCCAAGCTTTCATCCACCATGCCTGCAATCTTTACATATCCTCCGAGAGGCAGCAGGTTAATTTTGTAGTCTGTGTGTCCCTGTAAATCAGTATCCTTTGGCAGCTCGCCGAAAGTGAATCCTGTTATTTTATTCCATCCGAACAAACGATAACCAAACCCGATGGCAAATGCATCGGTTTGTATGCCGCAAAGCCGTGCCGCGGCAAAGTGGCCGAACTCATGAATAAATACCAGTATGCCTACGGTAATGATAAAATAAAGTAACGCTTCCATATTTTCTTTTCTTTATATATTAAACTATTTCTTCCGCAAAGGAGCGGGTAACGGTATCACAATGCACAAGGGTTTCAAAATCAGGATGAGTGTAATTTTCTATCCTGTCCAATGCGCTGCTGATGATATCCGGTATTTTATTAAAACTTATTTCTCCGCGCAGAAATCTTGCCACTGCAATTTCATTGGATGCATTCAATATACATGAGGTGGTGCCCCCGGAGCCGAGTACATCAAATGCAAGTTTAAGGCAGCGGAATTTATTGAAGTCCGGTTCAAAAAATGTAAGATTTTTGACGGACGGCAAATCTGTTTTTACATACTGCGCCGGCAGCCGCTGCGGATAGCTGAGTGCAAACTGAATCGGTATCTTCATATCCGGTGTGCTCAGCTGAGCTTTGATTGATCCATCCACAAACTCCACCATGGAGTGTATAACGGACTGCGGATGTATAACAACATCAATCTTTTCTTTAGGAAAATTAAAAAGCCAATGCGCTTCTATAACTTCCAAACCTTTGTTCATCATGGAGGCGGAATCTATGGTAATCTTTGAACCCATCTTCCAGGTCGGGTGATTGAGTGCCTGCTCAACGGTAACGGAGGAAAACTCCGTCGGACTGAGATGAAGAAACGGACCGCCTGATGCTGTGAGAATAAGTTTTTCAACCTCCGGCAGATATTCACCTATAAGACATTGAAAAATTGCACTATGTTCCGAATCCACGGGAATCAGCTCTGCGCCGTGTTTACTGCACAATCCGGTAACAAGCTCTCCGGCAACAACCAGAGTTTCCTTATTAGCCAGTGCAATCCTTTTACCGCGTTTGATTGCTTCCAGAGTTGGTGCCAAACCTGCAAAGCCAACCATAGCACCGATGAATATATCATAGTCGGCACCGGATGCGGCTTCCAATAATCCGGCATCTCCTGTAAGAACGTTCACACGGGCTGTGTTACTTTTAATAAACTCGGCTGCTTTAGTTTCATCCCGGATAACAACAGTTTTCGGCTGGAACTCTGTAATCTGCTTTGCAAGCGCATCGGTCCCTGTATTGACGCATAATCCTTCAACGGAAAAAAGGTCCGGATATTTTCTGACAACATCCAGCGTTGCTGTGCCTATGGAACCGGTTGACCCGAAAATGAAAAGTTTCTTCATCCCTGTAATAAAATTTATCCGGTTATTCTGCGTGAAAAAGCAAAGAGGAAATTGAGAATGACAAGTACGGCCGAAATTTTAGTCCATGTCATTAATTTAGAAAGAAGAACAATTGTATCATCTTCTAAAGATACGTGCACAGACGCGCTGATTTTTGCACGGATTTTTTTACTCACAGGGATTACCACAAAGGCAACAATACCCAGTAAAAAGACCATAAGAATCTGTTTGGATGCCAGCCAGTGGTTACCGCTGAAATCAAAAAAACCGTAATAAGAGGTATGTAATACCATAGCGATACCAGTTATCAAAACGCCATTACCGCCAACATTTCCTGCAAACCCGATAAATGATACCAGTGAGGAGGCCAAATCTTTGGTTGAACCTGATTTGCCTGCTTTTGCAATACTTTTGCCCAAAACCATCTGGGCCGGCAAAATACTGAGCCACAATGCAGCTGAAATGACGTGAAGTGCCAGCAAAACAGTCTGTAGAATAATCATAATACCTTTTCTTCCTAATAAACAGAACCTGAAAAATACGAAATTTTGCCCTGTATTTTGTAACAAATCCATGCCCCTGTTAGTTTCCCGCAGGCCAAATTGGCTGAAAAAGTGTAATTTACAGTAATCATACAACAGAGGTTTTGGAAAAATATGAAGACAGGCGCAGATTGGATAGAGATTCCCGTAACCGATATGGATCGTGCCGCCACCTTTTATGAAACGATACTGGGCGTTACGCTGACCCGTTTTAATCCGGGGGATGTTTTGCAAATGGCGCTGTTTCCCGTTGAGCCCGGGGGAACCGGTATGGCACTGTGCAAACATCCTCAGTTTTATCAGCCGGGCCACAGCGGGGCTTTGGTATATATACATGCGGAGCCGGATTTGGCAGAGGTGCTGGCAAGGGTGGAAGCCGCCGGTGGAAAAATCATTATCCCAAAAAGGATGATATCAGAGCAGAACGGTTATATGGCACTGTTTGAAGACTGTGAGGGGAACAGAATGGCACTGCACTCCTCAGGATAGAGAGTGTTCCTGCCAGCCGAGTTCTATTGCCCTGGTAACACAGCGCTCTGAGGATTCACCATCATTGCAGAGACTCAGCCACTCCATTGCAGTTTCGCGGAAGTCTACTGCGGTTTCGGCGAGTGATTCCGCTTTCAGGAGCATTTCCCGTATTTTTTTCTTTTTGCCCCATACAAACCAGCGCCCTGCAGACTCCAAAGCTTCCTCACAGGATGATATATATCCGGATGCTTTTTCCAGCATTGCAGTTGCTTTCTGTTCATTATCGGTTTCAAGGAATAAATCAGCGAGCAGCATCAATTCATCATAGCTGCCTGCAAGTTCTTCTGCGGCGGTAAGGTACCCTTCAATTTTTGCAGAATCCTCCGGCTTAAAATGGAGTATCCACCGCACCAACTGGGTGAAATCCTGAGAATCGGCAGCTTGTTCCTCGGCGTATATATAAAGGCGTTCCGGATCATGTGCATAACCGTTGAACTCCATCAGCTCTTCTGCAATCATCAATATATCTGCCGCAACGTAATCACCCATCATTAAATCCATCATCATCTGCTCGTAGCTGCGTGTATCCTGAAAGAAATAACGGTATAGTATCATGAGCGGGGCT
>CAYYJL010000273.1:0-4563 GCA_964472245.1 uncultured Ignavibacteriaceae bacterium
GATGTATTCGGATATAAACTGATAGCAGAATCGGTGAACCGCTACCGCTTTGGAACTGACACCGTAAAGGATGCAAAATATGTTGACCTTGTGGAACTCTCCTCCGGCAGCCCCGGTATTGTAGCAGGCGGCACCGTTCATCACGTTGCGTTCCGCGTTGCGGATGATGCTTCTCAGATGCACTTCAGGGAGAAAATCCTGAAAAAGGGTTTGAACATAACACCGCAGATTGACCGCAACTATTTCCATTCTCTCTATTTCCGCGAACCGGGCGGCGTGCTTTTTGAAATTGCAACGGATAACCCCGGGTTTTTCGTGGATGAAACCGAAGAACAGCTCGGCACCACGCTGCGTCTCCCTGCGCAATATGAACCGGAACGGGAGAAAATTGAATCCGTTCTTCAAAAAATTGACTAATCCGGTTTATGATATATAAGTATATACCTGCAACATCCCCTGAAAGCGCATATACCCTGTTATTGCTGCACGGCACCGGCGGCAATGAATCAGACTTACTTTCTCTTGCAGATGAGTTCGGCAAGGTCTTCAATTATCTGAGTCTGCGGGGAAATGTTTCCGAAAACGGGATGCCCCGCTTCTTTAAACGGCTGGGTATGGGTATCTTTGATGAGGATGATATATACTTCCGCACGGAAGAAATGTATAATGCCTTGAAGGATATATCCGTGAAAGAGAAATTCAATCCGGATACAATGGTTGCCCTCGGCTACTCTAACGGTGCGAACATTGCCGGCGCAATGCTGATGATATATCCCGGTTTTCTGAAAGGTGCCGTGTTATGGAGAGCTATGCAGCCGCTCAATAAAAGAATTCCGGAATTTTCTGTTTCTGAACCGATTCCCCTGTTATTCACCAGCGGCAATTATGATAACACCGTCCGCAAAGCTGATACAAAGGCATATATATCCCTGATGCAGAGTGCCGGGTATGACTGCCAGTCCCATTTCCTTGAAACAGGTCACAACCTGACCGCTACTGATATTAAACTGAGCCAACAGTTCCTTTCCCGCTTTTAAATACGCAGGCAGTTTCAGCTGATGATAAAAGGCCGCGGCGTATCAGATAATATCCCCAATCGCTTTGAAAAATTTCATTGGGAACCCACTCCCGGTGAGTGGGATGAAGAACTTCCTCCGCCAAAAACACAGTATTTCATAGATTCATCCAAATCCATCATTGCAGAAAATGACAGTCCTGATCTTCCTTTTGACTACTCCGTAAACCCGTACCGCGGGTGTGAACATGGCTGCGTCTATTGTTATGCGAGACCATTTCACGAGTATCTCGGGTACTCCGCCGGACTCGATTTTGAAACTAAAATTGTTATTAAACCGGAAGCAGATATACTCCTCAGAAATGAATTCCTCGCCAGGTCCTATAAACCGGGATATATAAACTTCAGCGGAATCACTGATGCTTATCAGGCAATTGAAAGAAAACTTGGTATAACACGGAAATGCCTTCAGGTCTGTTTGGAATTTAACAACCCTGCCGGTATCATAACCAAAAGCAGCTTAATCAAAAGAGATATTGATATCCTTTCTGAAATGGCAAAGTCCAAGCTCGCGGCTGTTATGATATCGCTTACCACGCTTGATAAATCCCTTGCCTCCGTTATGGAACCGCGTGCATCCTCTCCTGCAAAACGTCTGGAAGCAGTAGAAACACTTGCAAAAGCCGGAATTCCCGTTGGCATTAACCTGGCACCCATTATCCCGGGTTTGAATGATAAAGAGATACCCGCCCTGTTAAAAGCCGGCGCAGATGCAGGTGCATCGTTTGCTCATTACATTGTTCTCCGGCTCCCCTATTCGGTTAAGGAAATGTTTTTCGGATGGATTGAAAAAGTATATCCTGACCGCAAAAATAAAATCATGAACCTGGTGATGGATATGCGCGAAGGAAAACTAAACGACTCCGCTCCAGTTACCCGTTTTAAGGGAACCGGTGAGATAGCCGCAATGATAAACAGTGTCTTCCATGCCTCCTGCCGCAAAAATAATCTATCCTCTAAATCACCGGCTTTATCTGCGGAAAACTTCCGGCGGGTGACTAAGCAGATGGACCTGTTTTAATTCAGTCCCAGTATCAGCAGGAGTGCAGCAAAGAGAATTCCTGCAGTGGTTATAACTCCACCTTCAAACGATGAAAAGAAAGATTCATCCTCCTGTGTATGGTGATATATCAGTGTATCGGTGCGCGTAATCCTGAGTGTATCAGTTTTGTGGAACATATATGACTTTATATCCAGTTCCAGATCATACAGGATTGAATCGCCTGCCTGCCGGACTGCAACCACACCCTGTATCTCATTATCGCTGATACTATCCCTGTACATACCATCCCCGCCTGTATGCAGCACCCCCTTAACCTTTTTCCTGTTTGTGCGTAATACCGTATCAACAGTCCCGGGCACAATAACAGTATCCTGAATGCCTGATTTTAGTTCCGGCATTTGCCCGGTCTCGTGCCTCATTTCAATGAACAATATATACAGCAGAATGGCTGCGCAGATGTAAAGGATTATATTATGTATTGTTTTCATCCCGTTTTTCCTCTTTCTTTGCAAAATGCTCTAAAACATTGCTGCCGTAAAACAAACCGCAGATAACCCCGAATGCACTTGCCAGCTGAAATACAAATCCGGGCAGAACTTCCGGTTTATTCTGCAGCATGACGAGTGCAAAAACTGTGAGCAATGAAAAGCAGATCAGGCAATAGACATAGGCGGTAAATTTTCTTAAACCCGGCTGCATAGTTTTTCCTTTCTGAAAAAATAAGTGCGGACTGCCCTTTCCCGTTTTACCGGTTCAGCCGCAGTCCGCCAGATGAGTGAGATAAATCAGTTGATAATGATACCTTCAAGACGTGCAGCTGCTTTGCTGTTGGCAAGTGCAAGTGCCGTATCGAATTCAACGCTGTGTATATAATGTACGCCCTGTCTGCCTAAATCCTTAACTTCCACGCCGGTGTTGCTCGGCAGCGTTAAGTCGCTTCTTTCACCAAACCGGACTGCGTATATACTGGTGCAGGTTGTTCCCGTGCCGACTGTTTCCGAATGCGGGAGAATCTTGGCTCCGTTGCGGTCAAAGCCGGCGGATAGTACCGGAACCCCGTTAAACATGCTGACCGGCTTGCCGAACTCATCCACGTTTACGGTAACCATATCTGCTGCTATGCTGCTTAAACGGCTGAGTGTTTTTGCATCCATCATGAGCAGCTCTGCTCCGCCGTCAACGCGGGAAATAAGGTCATCTAAGAGTTCAAGAAAATTCTGCTGGCGCTTTTTTGCAGTATCGGAATTACCCAAATCCACCGAAAGCCCGTTGGTATCTGCCGTAATCTTCTGGCTGCCGGTTACCTGAATCTTCAGTCCGTCAAAAGCATTGGCATCAGAACCGGAATTACCGTTGATGAAAAAATTCTGAAACTGCTTGCCGAGATTGGAGGCAAAGTTTAACAGCTCTGCAGCGCGTATGCTGGAAACATCCGTTCCGCGTCTTTCGTGTGCAGCATCCACCATCACCTTATCGCCGAGTATCTTGAGTGCAGGTGTGATATATACCGGAGCCGTTGTGTTTTCCGGGTAGTCATTATCCAATGCACGGAATCTGCCGCCGCTTGCCGAGGCATTTTTGCGCAGATGATCTGCATTGCCTGTCATCCGGTAAAACTCTGCATATTCAAGTATGCCCGCATATTTGGTCATCTGTTTGATAACCTGCTGCGTGACGGTATCCTGTGAGGAGATTTCTCTTAATTTCATGTTATTTCCTTTTTGTTTATTGATTCTTTTTTGCTGTTTGTTTTCTGATTTCTTCTGCAATCAGGTCTGATGAGGAGACAGGGGGATCCTTCTTAACGGCTATCTCTTCAAAATACATCTGCTTCGGGAGCGAGTTAACAAAGTTCATGATGCCCTCCTGCCCCTGTTCATCCTGTATATATCCGGAAAGCTGCAGCAGTTTTTCACTCTGTGCCGGAGTTAATACTCCCTCATTCACCTTTCCGGAAAAGAAATTTTCCAGACCGGATTTTTTCTCTCTGCTGCGGTATTGTTCAAGCTCTTTTTCAAGTTCCTGAATTCTTCTGCTCTTTGCATCATCCGCCTGACTGGTTACCGGCTCTTCCCTTTCCTCCAACGTCAGAGGTTCTGCGAATTCCGTAATATAGTTTTCCGTGGGGTCAGCATTTTCAAACTCAGCATCCTTCAGCCCTTTTACTGCCGGAGCTGCCGCCCCCAGGAACCCGACATGTTTCAGTGTGTTATCCGCATTCAGGGCAATGGAGCGTTTTTTGAACAATCCGTTTTTCAGCTGTGCGGCAAACTGCGGAATAAGCGAACCCGGCAGTGCCAAAAGACGGTCCCCCTGGCGCTTCAGCTTTGCAATCCAGCCGTAAGCGGGAGAATCATTTTCCGGGTGCCCGATCACAATCGGCGCCTCATGTTTTTCCGGGTCATACGAATCAGCAATAGTATCCAGATCTTTTTCGGTCCATTCCCTGGTTCTGCCTGCCGAGTCAGTATGCTTTCCGGTTCTG
>CAYYJL010000274.1:0-4555 GCA_964472245.1 uncultured Ignavibacteriaceae bacterium
GAGCGGGGTATTATTAGGAACAATGCCCTGCGGGAAGGAGTTTGCAATATCAGAGCCCGCAAACATATCAGAGGGTTTAACAATACCATTTTCATAGTTTACAGCCCACGGTAAATCAGTTGGCAGGCCGTAGTCCCCATCACCGGCAAGGTGGCAGCCAATTCTTCCGATGCCATATGCTATGGCAAGTGACGGGCTGGTTGCATCAGCAACATACAGAAAATTGACTTTTGTTTTACGGGTATATATATAAATGGCTAAGGTTGCCAGGATAAGCCCGCCGTAAAAGGTTAATCCTCCCGGAGAAAATGCCATTCCGATGGGGTCGTTAATAAAGCTGTGCCAGTTTTCAATTAAGTGGAGCAGTTTACTTCCGATAATGCCAAAAACAATGGCAAGCAGAGTAACTTCCGTTCCGTAAGACTTATGCAGCCCCCGCCTTTCATATTCCAGATTCAATAAAAGATTGGCAACAATAAATGCAATGCCAAGCATCAATCCGTAACTATATACGGTAAACGGGCCGATACTAAATAATTCCGGTAACATTCTTCTTTTTCTGCTCCTTACTCAAAAGTAAATAACGATTGATCAACGGAAAACTCGCAAAACTCACGTGTTTTTTCCCCTTCCCCGTAAAACACTTCACCCAATTCTATCTGCTTCTTAAAAATATTAAACTCTGCAGGCACCGAATTAACAGAACCATCCTGTTTAACAATTTTCAGATTGTATTTCCCATACAGCTCTTCAAACTTCAGATATGAAACAGCCGCATAGGAGTTGCTGTAAAAAGCATTATTGGTACTTAACCCGGTTATTTTTATTTCAATTTCTTCTTTTTTCTTTTTCACCTTAGTACTTACCGAATAATTCATATTACTGAATAAACGGAATGTACTCAGTTCCACAACGTAATTCTGGATACCCCTTGTTTTATCGTAACTGAAATACATTTTAACACGGTATTCCAATGATGGTTTTCCAAGGTTTTTTCTGTCTTCAGCAAGAGTGGAAGATCGCTCTGATTCCTTTTTAGGTGAGGAAATCTTCTTTTTACTTTTGGTGGTTTGCTTCATACTCATCACGCTGCAAATATATACTACCGTTATACCAGTTCAACAATCTGAGAAAACAAAACCTGCTTCTGCTCACCGGATTGCATATCTTTTACGGTACATTTGCCCTCCGCCGCCTCATCACCCCCAAGAATTATGGAGGTTTTCACATTAAACTTATTGGCTTCCCTCATCTGCGCTTTTACGCTTCTTCCGGTTACATCATACTCAACACCCAATCCTTTGCCGCGCAATTTTTGGGCAAGCAGAAAGGATTCTGAAGCAGCTTCCCTGTTCAGATTAACTATATATACATCCGGATTCTTTTCCCCGGGCAGCTCAATGTTTTCATTTTTTGCTGCAAGAAGTACTCTTTCAACACCCGCAGCAAAGCCGACACCGGGTATTTCCGGTCCGCCCAGCTCTTTGACAAGATTATCATATCTCCCCCCGCCGCAAACAGCACTTTGAGAACCCACGCTGCCGCTGATGATTTCAAAAGTCGTCTTTGTATAATAGTCAAGCCCGCGGACTAACCGGTAATCTTCTTCAAACTGAAGACCTTCTCCGCGTAATATATCTTTAACTAACGTGAATTCAATCCGGCTGGCATCATCCAGATATTCGTAAAGCAGCGGAGCATTTTTCATGATTTCTATATCCTGCTCTTCTTTGCTGTCAAATATGCGCAGGATGTTTTTAGCAAACCGCTTACGGCTCTCCTCGGAAAGTTTTGTAAAATGGGGCTGCAGATATTCCGATAATTTTTCTTTATATACCTCGCGTGAGCCGGGAGTGCCTAAAGAATTTATTTTTATAACTAAATTTTTTAAGCCAATAGTCTTCAGTATATCCCACGCACTCAGGATTACTTCGCAATCTGAAATAGGCGATTCTGAACCAAGAATTTCCGCCCCGAACTGATGAAACTGCCGGAACCGCCCTGCCTGCGGCCGCTCCTGCCGGAACATCGGGGCAAAATACCATAGCTTGTTTACCTTTGCTGTTGCATGCATGGAGTGCTCAATAAATGCGCGGACAACCGGTGCGGTCATTTCCGGTCTGAGGGTAAGTAACTCTTCCCCTTTATCCCGGAACGTGTACATCTCCTTGCTGACAATATCGGTTTCTTCCCCGATGCCTCTGGCAAACAGGGAGGTGGACTCAAATACGGGAGTCCTGATTTCTCTGAAATTATATTTGGTGAAAATTTTTTTGGTAATCTCCTCTATGTGATACCATGAGGAAATTTCTGAAGGGAGGATATCCTTTGTTCCGGTTACCGCTTTAATCATACAAGTTTATAAGTCAAAATAATTTGATTCTTCCTCAGTAAAGATTTTCAGAATCTCTTCCTTAGTGGTTGCTTTCCGCAATGCATCCCTGAAGCTATCCTTGGACATCATTCGGGAAATTCTGCTGAGCACCTTAATACTCAGACTAACTTTGCTTTCCTGCCCGATAGATAAAAAGACGAGCACAACCGGCTCACCATCAAGCGAGGCATAGTCAACCGGCACAGATGATCTCCCAAATGCGACTATCTGATCAGATACTCCGTCAGTTTTTCCGTGAGGTATCGCAAATCCTTTACCTACCCCGGTACTCATGACCTTTTCACGGTCAAATACTGCCTGTTTTACTTTGGGGAAATCCAAAACGCGGGGGTCATTTTGGATAAGAGAGAGCATCTTATCAATAACTTCCTGTTTACCGCCTGAGGGTAATTCAAGTGTTATCAGTGATGTGGTAAGTAATTGGGAGATTTTCATGCCGTTAATCAACCGGTTAAAAAAATTAATTTACTTTCATAAGATAAAAAAAATGAAGCACTATTCCCCCGCAGAAGAAGCCCCAAAATGCCAAAAGGAACAATTTTTTACACTATTTTAAGCCGGTAATTAGTGACCTGGCGTTCTCGATTATTTCTTTTTTGGGCGGGATTTACTCTTTTTTGCAATGCTGTTGTACTCGAGTGCCTTGTTTATCCAGAACTCAAGAGCCCTTTTCTGCTTTAGCGCTGCTTCTTCCACGTAAAGATACCCCTTCATCGGTTTTCCGGTAAAATCCATGGTCCGTGCTCCATCCCTTTCCACGAGAGTATCATGGAGATCGGGATTTACCCGCACCATCAAATCATCATTTATAACACCCACGCACATTTTTTCATTCACCATAAAGGCCACCCCGCCAAACATTTTCTTCATTTCATATTCCATCACATTTCCAAGAACTGCAGCCACTCTTTCCGCAATTTTTTCATTATATGCCATTTCTTCTGCCTGTAATTTTTTTATGAATCCGTAATATTAATTAAGGTCAGCATGAATTCAAAATCACTCAGATCCGTTAAAATTTGTAAAAACAATATTTTTCCCCCTTGCACGGAATGTGTATTTTATTCCCATGAATTACAAAACTTTGATTGATCATGAGTGAGAATGGAGTGAAACCAGAAGGTACTCTGCGGCAGCGCGGTAAGGATAACTTCAAGGTTATTTTTGGCATATCGGCATTAATGATTCTTGCTGTTTTTGCTGTATATATGTTTCTTGCCCACATTACGGGAAAAGCACTCAGCAAGGCAGTTGAAGGATTTAAATCCGGCAAGGTGACAACGGAGTTCCATGATTACATCACTTCCATCGAAGGAAATAATGAACTGCTCGTTGCAACTTTGAAGTCAACTGATACATTCACCAGAAGAGATTCTAAGTCCCTGCTTTGGGAACTAATTAAATTCCCGGATGTTGTTGTAGAGGTTAAAGTACCCGTTGAATATACCTATTATCTTCCGCTAAAAGGAGATTGGAAGTTTGAATGGGATGATGTAACCGAGACGATCACAGTAACCACTCCGGCTCTCCGCCCCGGTACTCCCGCTCCGGATATATCTGCAATGCAAATTTACGAAAAAGAAGGGAGCATTTTCCGGGATGCAGAAAAAGTCAAAACTCAGCTGAAATCTGAGATAACAGGAAAATTAGAATGGGCTTCACAGGAAAAAATTCCACTAATAAAGGATGCTGCAAGAAAAGCTGCAGGAGATTTTATCCGTGATTGGTTCATAAGATATTATTTTAAAGACAGCAGCCAAAAGCCCAAAACTCTGATAGTACTCTTCCCCGATGAGGCCCGGGATTCCACTTCAGTTACATCATTCAGTTTTAAGGAAATTTAAGTTCGGTAACTGACTTCAATCTTATTTTCATTGAGTGGTTTACAGACATCATTTAATCAGGAATATAACCACGATACGGAGAATTTGTTATCATAAAAGATAATTTTCAATATTTATCCGCACAATCAGCCAATCAGCGGCCATTATCAAATTCCCTCCAAAATCGGTTCAAATATCTCTGTTGAGCTGTTTTTCCTGTCTTCCGCACTGGGACACCCAAATGAAAGCTCAAAATTAGACCTCATTTTGGGCTAATTTTTAGGCTCTAAATCAAACATTGCCAGCAGATCAGTCTGTTCTTCTGTCTTGAGAATTA
>CAYYJL010000275.1:0-4499 GCA_964472245.1 uncultured Ignavibacteriaceae bacterium
CGGGAGCACTGAGAAAAACCCTGTTTTTAGATTAAAAACGGGGTTTTTTGGTTTTAAAGCGAGTACCGGAAGAATACCCTCATGAAAGGGGCAAAAAAGAACCGGACGGTCAGCTTTCGCTTCACCCGGACGGAGAAATGATGATGCCGTATGACAAAAATTAATTATATATAGCGATAAGTGGAAATTCTTCATTATTTTTAAAGAAAGTAATTTCATATTTGAACATGCAGGGTGTTTCATGAGCACAGTACGGACAGTACTCACATATGTATTCTTTATTACTATTGCTGCAGCGGCTCTTTCCGGCTGCGCTGGGGTTTTTAAGCAGGATAATAAAGTAAAGCTGAGTCAGGAGGAGAGGGAAGAGAAAGAGATAATACGAATCAGAACGGAAGCAGATTATGAATTTTATAATCTGAAGATGCTTTCAAAACCGGAGGAGTGGCGGGGGAAACTGATATCAGTAAGCGGGACCATAAGTCTGACAGCTATATACGATATTGAAGGAATTAATAAATCGCTCTTTTTTGTTGCCGGGGCAAATAACGGGTATGCAGTCCGAATGCTGATTTATGTGGATTCCAAACTGCCTACAGAAACGCATGTATCTGAACAGAAAAAAATCATCTCCAATGGCAGCCATATCCGTGTATTCGGAACCTTGATGGATCTGAAAGAAGTAACCGGCGAAGACGGAGTGGTCAGAAAGTACCCCATGCTGCGCACATCATTGATATATCTGGGTGACGACAGGCAGTTCAGGACGCTCATGTGGAAAAGCAAAGCGCTCGGCCTGCTTTGGTAATCGAGGATTAAATCCTCGCTAAAAACTCCAATACTTTTTTATTGAAATCCTGATAATTTTCCAGGGGCGACATATGGCTTGCCTCTTTTACCTCAAAATATTCACTGCCGGGGGTTATGCGCATCAGTTCTTTCATAACTGAAGGAGGTGTAACATGGTCGTATTCTCCGCAGATATATAGAACGGGAATGCGGCATTGTTTCAGGTAATCGGTCGTATCAGTTCTGGATAACATGGCCTGCAGCGCGCTGATAACCCCCGTTGCGGGATTTTTAATCCAGTTCTTTACCAGTTCATGATATTGCGGTCCCAGGTCGTCTACAAAAGATTCGTAAAATATTCCCCTCACAAATTCATTTATATACTCTTCGGCGCCTTCGTTGACAATTCTTTTGATAGCATTGGTACGCTTTAACTTGACTTCGTTAGTATCAGCATTTGCCCTGGTATCGGCGAGGATAAGCGCCTTAACGGGGACATCATTCCGTTCAGCCATGCGGAGAGCAACATAACCGCCCATGGAAAGTCCGCAGAGTACAGGATTATGCAGGGAAAGCCGCTTTACAATTTCCACCATATCATCCACAAATGCTTCCATGGTAGAAATGCCGTTGGGGGAAAGAGATTCACCCAATCCGCGGAAATCCGGCGCAACACAATAATAATCTTTTGACAAATCGGGGAATTGCCTTTCCCACATGGTGCTGTCTAAAGGGAAACCATGCAGGAATAAAATGGGCTGATTTGCACGATTTCCGAAGGTTCTCACGGAAATCCCGTTGATTAAGTTCATAGAGTGCCTCAGATTTCTTAATTTAGACTTTAAAATACTATAATCCTTGTAATTTAACGGGTGCCCCTATGAGAAAATCTTTTGTTCTTTATCCGCTCCTTTTATTGTTGTTTTCCTGTACTATACCATTTATGGCCGGTTGTGCAGGTTCACCGGAATACACACAAAAATTTGCACTTTCCAACGCCAAACCGGCTGCCGGTGAAGTGATAACTGCTTACTATCTGCCGGATGAATATAAGGAGGGGGATGAGCTCACCTTAAAGGTTTATGAGTACAAAGCCGGGCTGACGGACACCAAAGACTATCCGCTCACCAAAAACGGCAGGGGATTCACTACCGATTTTTCATTACAAAGTGACAGCCGGGGAGCATTGCTGGTGATAAAAAACGGTGATGCAACAGATAATTTTGACGGAGCTGGTTATTACCTTTCAGTCCATGGCAAGGACGGAAATCCTGTGCCCGGTGCATTGGCTGCTCAGGCGTATGCAATGATTAACTGGGCGGATTTTTATCTCGAACTTAAAAAGGATGATGAAAAAGCATTTGAGATGATGAAATCTGATTTTGAAAAAAATGAGTCTATCAGGAGAGAGTTTGCCCCCCATTTTTATACATTACTTTCTGTAACAAAACGCCCTGATATAGCTGTTCATCTTGAAGGTACAGCGGCCATGATTGAAACAGCTGCGGATAAAACCGAAGAGGAGTTTCAGTTTTTGATTAATTATGCCAACAGCGCAAAAGATGCGGAAAAGGTAAATCAGCTGAAAGAAACATTTAAGGAAAAATATCCTCAGGCAGTGTATTTTCAGCGGGCAAAAGTAAATGAATACTACCGCGAGCAGGATTTGCAGAAAAAACGCGACCTTGCCTCACAATTTGGAAAAGAGTTCCCGGATAGCCGGTATGCAGGAGATATCACCGATATCATGGTAAATTTTTTACGTGATAAGAAAATGTACACCGATGCGCTGGAATATATAAAGATGAACAAGAGTACAGTATCGGCATACCGTTATTATGCACTCGGGCAAAGAATGTTTGATGAAGAGTATGATAACAGCATGGTGCTTGCGGTGGCAGATATGGGACTTGAAAAGGCACTTGCAGAATATGAGAACCCCACAGGAAAGAAAGATCCGCAAAGCAGCGTTGCAGATTGGAAATATGACCGGGGCTGGATGGCAGCTTTTAACTATTTCCTTAAAGCTCAGGCACTTCAGAGAAAAGGTGATAAAGTTGGTGCGCTTGCTGCCATGAAAAAAAACAGAGAGTATGCTTTTGGCAGGGATGATAAATTCAACACATTATATATGAACCTGCTGAGTGATGCAGGTGATACTAAAACCGCTAAAACAGCCGGTGAAGAAGCTGTGCTGAAAGGATTTGATAACAGCGAAATTATCAGCATACTGAAGACTATATATACGGCTGACAACGGCAGCGAAAACGGATTTAAAGAATACATCAGCAATCTGGAAAAACCGGGGCGCGAAAAAATGATGAAAAAGCTGAGTAAGGATATTATTAACGAGCCGGCACCTCAGTTTACCCTGGTGGATTTATCCGGTAAGGAAGTATCCCTTGCTGACTATAAGGGTAAAACCGTTATTGTTGATTTTTGGGCAACATGGTGCGGGCCATGCCTGCAGTCGTTCCCCGGAATGCAGAAAGCAGTTGATAAATATGCATCCGATAACTCAGTTAAGTTCTTATTTATTAATGCATGGGAACGGGTAACCGAAAAACAAAAAAATGCAGAAGATTTTATAGCAAAGAAAAAATACACGTTTCACGTTCTGATGGATTTTGAAAACAAAGTAATCAGTGATTTTGGCGTGAGCGGAATTCCGACAAAATTTATACTCGATAAAAACGGCAACATCCGATTTAAATCGGTGGGCTTTTCCGGCAATGCAGATCATCTGGTTAAAGAACTGGTTGCGATGATTGCCATGATACAACAAGGAGTTTAAGATTCTGGAAAAAACCGGGCTGCACAAGGCAGATTGGTGGGAGCAGGATAAAAACGGCAAACTGCTTTGCACACTCTGCCCCCGTTACTGCAGCATAGGTGAGGGGCAGAACGGTTTTTGTTATATACGCCAGAACCATGGCGGTGTGCTTTATACATCGGGCTACGGCAGGCCAACGGGCTTTGCCGTAGATCCGGTTGAAAAGAAA
Organism: uncultured Ignavibacteriaceae bacterium; assembly: GCA_964472245.1. Lineage (GTDB taxonomy): Bacteria > Bacteroidota > Ignavibacteria > Ignavibacteriales > Ignavibacteriaceae > H2-BAC3. The sequence goes on from CAYYJL010000275.1 coordinate 3,792, forward strand.
CCGCTCAATCATTTTTTACCGGGCAGTTCCATACTCAGCTTTGGCACTGCCGGGTGTAACCTCGGCTGCAAATTCTGCCAAAACTGGTCTATCAGCAAAGCAAAGCTTGATGAGATGCACGCCCTTTATTTTTCTCCGGAAGATGTTGTTGCTCTTACCGCGCAATACAAAACCCCCTCGATAGCATTTACCTACAACGATCCTGTCATTTTTGCGGAATATGTGATTGATATAGCACGGATTGCCGTTGAAGAGGGAATTCATCCGGTTGCAGTAACCGCGGGTTATGTGGATAAAAATGCAAGGAAAGATGTTTTTAAGTATATACGTGCAGCTAATGTGGATTTAAAAGCTTTCAGCGAAAGATTTTACCATAAAATTACATTCAGTCACCTGCAGGATATACTGGATACGCTTGAGTGGATTCACAATGAAACCGATATACATTTAGAAATAACCACGCTGCTGATACCGGGAGAAAATGATTCAGCTGATGAAATAAGGAAAATGTCCGCCTGGATTTGCAGCAAACTTTCCGATACGGTTCCTCTGCATTTTACTGCATTTCATCCTGATTACAAAATGACTAATATTCATGCTACTCCGCTGAGCACTCTTCAAAGGGCACGCAATATTGCTACGCAGGAGGGAATAAAATTCTGTTATGCAGGTAATGTGCACTGGCAGGAAGGGCATACCACGTTTTGC
>CAYYJL010000276.1:0-4472 GCA_964472245.1 uncultured Ignavibacteriaceae bacterium
TGCTTGCCCTCTTGCCGGTGGAATTGCTGCGCTGGAACTAAGAAAAAAGCCGCTAGTAAAATCAGGAATAACCCTGCCAAAGGGAAAATAGGGAATATTCCGCCAAAGGCAGAGTATCCGCCCAAGGCAAGACCGATAACTCCCGGCGAAAGAAATACACCGATATATACGGATTTATTCTCATCTGCGGTAATACTTAACGCACCGCCTCCGACATGAAATACAGCCGAACCGATTCCGGCTACCAGTATTGACAGCCAGGGAGATACTTCAAAAAGCAGTAAGGAAGCCGGTCCCGTGATGTGTCCGATATATACGAATAACCTGGAAAGTGAGAAGCGGTCAGAGAGTATACCTGCCAGTGGCTGCAGGCCGAATGCAATCACATTGTACATCAGTACCATGATGCTGAGATTTTCCCGGCTGCTGACCGAGGCCGCAGTTCCTATAATGAGGCCGGCTGAAAAATCAGAGAGAAAGTGAATTGCACCAAGCAATGCAGGGAGCAGCCATGCAGTCCCATTCGTTTTCTGATGAATCACGGTTGCGGTGCTCATGAGTAAGAATATATAATTAATCCGGTGAAGGCAGAAACAAAGTTGGCAAGAAGGGATATCCGGAATGATGTTTTACGGGATTGGCCGGTCAGTCCGGCTATCAGATACATCTCAGAAATAACTACCAATGATTCTATGACAAGAAATGCAGTATAAAAACCATAGTGCTCATAAAAACCTGAGTAATAATAGGAGCGGAACAGATACTGTGCCACCGGCTGTGTTATAATATTAACCAACACGGCAAAAAGTATCTTATGCTTCATGGATACTTTAAGTACAAAAATATATACAATCAGTTCCAGAAGGATAGTAAGGAGCAGCGTGTCAATTCTCATCGTGCTGCTTCCTTTTACGGCGGATAATCAGAAAAATGATAATGCCCGCTGCGGGCAGGATAAAAAAGAGAAATTCATTGCCGAACAGCCCTGTAGGGTCAGGTGCCACATCAGCACAGAGAACCTTCATCTCATCAGGCGAATCTATATTAAGGGAACCAAACTTATCGCTCCCCAAATAACCATCACCGTTATAATAGTGAATGGCCTTCACTTTTGCTTCAAGAGAATCTGAGGAATGTACGCTAATTGTTATATCAAAAACAGCTTTTGAAGAGCCCTTGTATCTTTGATAATTGCGGGGAATCGGTAAGGGCGATTTTAAGTAGCTGATATGGTTTTTCTCAAGATACTCTATCAGTTCAGCGGCAGGAGTTCCTGTGAGTGATAAGGCCATGCTTTCTTCAGTAGAATCGGTAATAATAACAACGGGGGATGACTCATCAGGATTAAATGAAAAATAGGGGTTGCCTTTAAGATTGGTCAGTTGGTCATACCGTATATCATCATCACGTTCTGTTTTATATACCAGACAAATTTTGCCGGGAAATTCGTGGACATTGATAAAATTAATATATTTTTCCGCCCGGTCCTTGTTCCGCGGTTCTATGATTACGTCTGCGTGCAGTATTGCAGCAGAAAATAAAATCAGTAAAAGGATAGTTCTCATATCTGCCTTTTCATAATAATACTTTTACTCGTTAAGAGCGGGGAAAGTTTCTTCTAAAGAGGAAAAATAAAAAGAAAAAGGGGAAACTAATTCAGAGAAATTTGCGGAAACTGTGCAGTTGTTGTGTTGTGGAAAGCCAATTCAAAGATTTTTGCATCCATATAACGACGGAGCGGGAACGTAGAAAGAATTCTGAAGACTTCAGTATCTGATTTTGCAGACAAAATAATCCAAAGCCGGGAGCGGTCCATTGACAGGGTATAACTGTTTATTTTGCCCTCAGCCATCAATTTATTGACCTGATCCCGCTGTGTGGGTATCAGTGAGACAAACTCCTCACTGAGCACGTCGGGCAGTTCAACATCTACCATGTATTGCTTCATCTGTTCCGTGTTTTTGTTAATATTAAATTGGTCATAGTTTAGTAACAAGTTACATTTAATAATAATTCCATCAAAATGGAAATAGCACATGAACGGGGGATAAACTATCTATTTGAGGAATTTTGTCAGAATATTTGATTAACGGTCAAAAAGCCACTCTAAAAACGACTTTTTGGAGCGTTTTACCGATTTCCAGAAACTCTGGTATTTAGACTGTGTGATAAGCCCTATGGGGCCATCCCAAATCCCGCCATTAAGGTATCCGTCATAAACTCTAACCGCTATGACATTTTCCCCGTTTTCCTTAATTAATCCGCCGGGGATGTAGTATCCGCGCAGCTGCTGCCACTCCTGATCAAACCTGCTGGTTTGAGGTGGATTTTCTATGACGCCGGTGTTGCCAATTTTGTAGCCGTTGATAAATGCCTCGTCAATATCATCAATTTTGCCCAGGAGCAGGACTAAATCTTTTCCGGCAAGGGATTTTGGCAGGACAAATGTTTTCCTGTACCAGGCGATACCGTCATAATTGTTGTAACCCTGAGTTTCCCAAAAGGAGGGAACGGTGATTCGGTTCCAATCCGCTGGTGAATAATCCGGGCTGCTGAATTGCGGGTTATCTTCAGGTTTGAACAACCATGTGCCGTCTAAAGCATAATCCGGGGTTAGAGCATTATCAATAACTTCAATTTTAAGAGGGCCTTCAATGATTCCCCCTTCCAGTTGTGCATCATAGACGCGGACAGCAATCACATTGCGCACACCGTATTTAATAAACTGACCGGGAATTTTGTAATCTCTTCCTGCATCATACGCAGAAGAGTAGTTAGGAGGAAACGACCCTGTAGCACCGATTAAATGTCCGTTACAAAAAACCTGATCCACATCATCTATTCTGCCAAGCTTCAGGTATATGGGTTTGCCGGCAAGTTCCTGCGGAATGGTAAAGCTCTTGCGATACCAGGCATAACCGTTATATCCGTTGAATCCTTCGTCTTCCCAGGAGCCGGGTGCACGGATGATATCCCATTCAGAATCATCATAATTCAACTCGGCCCAGCGGATATTGTCACCGATGGCAAACTTCCATTTGCCCTGCAGACTGTAGGTGTATAAACCATCCTGTGCATACAGGGAGGAGCTGAAGATGATAATACTGAAAATTACATTTTTCATGACAGTAAGATATTTTAATTTCATGTAATAGTTAAGTGAATAAATCTGCACTGATTAATTATTAACGTGATTCTGCTGCATAGGTTTTTTGGTACTCAGAATATATTTGTACAAACATTCTTTTAACGCGTGCGTTTTCTTCATGCAGGGAAAGCTCATGAACCGCCTTCATTGCTGCAGGTTCGCTTATGTTATATAACGCAAGTGCAATCAATATTTTAGTTGAAGGATCAGTTTCATTTTCCAGTGCGGTTAACAGTACATCGGCTGCTTCGGTTATTTTATATTTACCGGCAAGATAAACAGCTGAGCGTCTGAGACCGGGATTTTCTGATTTGATACCGGTGATCAGGTTCTTTATATGATTACCGGAAAGTACGTATTCCGTTTCCACTTTGGTCTGTGCAAACAGACTGCTTGCTCCTAATAAAGCAACTGCGAGGATGACAAGGTAAAATTTTTGCGTTTTCATGATGGACTCCTTTTGTTTTTAGTGAACTGCCGGGTAAAAAAGACCCGTTAAAATTATTTGATGAATGACTAAACTTTTTCCGGTTTCTTCCGGAGCAATCAGCTGCATAACCATTGCTGCTGTAAAAGAGATCAGAAGCAGGGTTCCGATTTTCCGAACGATTTTTTTTGTTTCCATTTTTGCTTACATATTTCATTTAATTTCTGATACTAAATTACAGGAGCTAAATGTAAAGGGTGTCACGTGCAAGTAACGAGATGTAAAAAGTTGTCACGGCAATTTGCTTTGCAGATTTGGTGGGGGAATGGACAATTTGAAGCGGAATTGACGATATTGCATCATATTGATGATTTATAAGTAACTGAAGAAATGAGAAGAAGAGGATATGCCGGATTTAAGTACGCTGCATAAGGTAAGTGAAAGATTTAAGGAACGTGAAAAACAAATGCCTGTGTTGTTGGTAGGGCACGGCTCCCCGATGAATGGCATCGAAGAAACTGATTTCAGCAGGGAATGGAGAAATATCGGCGGTAAAATTGATAATCCGTCTGCAGTACTCTGTATTTCTGCACATTGGCTTACCCGCGGAACTCACGTAACCGCAATGGAATCCCCTAAAACCATTCATGATTTCGGCGGATTTCCGCAGGCATTATATGAGGTAGAATACCCTGCGCCCGGTTCGCCTGAACTTGCGGCAGAGGTAAAAAATGTAATTAAAACCACCGATGTAGGGCTTGACCATGAATGGGGGCTGGACCATGGGTGCTGGGTTGTTGCTAAGGAAATGTTTCCTGAAGCAGAAATACCTGTCTTGCAGCTGAGTATTGACTATTACCGGCCGGGTGCTTATCACTATGAACTTGCAAAACAGCT
>CAYYJL010000277.1:0-4467 GCA_964472245.1 uncultured Ignavibacteriaceae bacterium
TAATATCAAAGCGGAGCTTATTTTTTTCTGAGACGAGTAAATCATTACTGAGTGATACAACGGTGGGGCTGCTGAGCCGTTTGAGTATATCCTGTCCGAGCGATTGTGATCTTAAGAATTCATCCAGCGTGCGCCGCGTGAGTTTAATTTTGCGAAGGCCATCGGGTAATAAAATCTCAAGGAGAAGGAAGTGTCCGTCTTCAGATATTCTGATGTCAGACGGACCGGCTTCCACTGTCTTGTCTGTTACCCCCTTCACATGCCCCTTTTTCTCCTTTATTTGGCCCAAAATCCAGTTACTCTTTTTATATAAAACATTTTCCTCAGCCTCTTTATTGGGAACTCAATTCATAGTGTAGTAAATTTGTCAATTCACTGAGGAAAATTTACCACGTTCCGCAGGTGAAAACTCTATCATTGAATGATAATTTTTTAGGGAAGCTCCGATGTCAGATTTAGCGAAAAAAATGTCCAGACAAACCATCATCCTTGGATTAGCCATGCGTCCGGAAAATGAGCACGGCTGCACGCAGGAAGATTTGATTGATCTGTTTGGGGTGGAGTCTGCCACCATACAAAGGGATTTGAAGGATTTACGGTTTGAAGGAATAATCATCGGTTCCCGCAGACGTAAGGGGATCCGGTATGAAGCCGGGCTGGATGAGCAGCAGGCACTGCGGTATATATCAACATTTGCGGGACTGAATCTGCGCCATCCTTCCGTTGATAAAGCCACGGCATTAACAGTTCAGCGGCACGGTGTAAAAGCGTTATATATGTTTGTTGCACTTCAGCAGAGCATAGAGCAGAAGCTGCGGATTCATATTGAGTATGAAAAATCCGCTAAGGAAATTAAAAAGCGGATAGTTGAACCGGTGGACTTATTTGTGAACGAGGGGCAATGGCGGCTTCTGGCAAGGGAAAACTCAGTGGTAAAACAATATCTGCTGGTGAAAATATTATCCATCACGGAAACAACAGAATCCTTCCGCCCTGCTGACGGGGATGAACTTTCCTTATTTAAAAATTCCTGGGGCAGCTGGATGGGGCCAGAAGAATATAATGTTAAACTGCATTTTGATCTGGAACGCTCCGCATATATACGTCCCAAGCGGCTGATAGAAAACCAGCGTATTGAAGAACAGCCGGACGGAACGGTTATTTTTACTGCTACGGTAAATTCATTACGGGAAATAGGAACCTGGGTACTTGGCTGGGGCAGGGGGTGTACGGTATTAGAACCTCCTGCATTAAAAGATCTGGTAATCCGTCTGGCGACGGAAACGCTGGAACAGTATAAACAGAAGACTTAAAAACAGCCGGCTGTTTACTTCTTTTCCCACCCTTCCGTGTTGCCGGTGAGCAGCTGCAGGGCATTATCCACCTGGGCATGGGTTCCGGTTACCAGCCACTGATCATCCTCAAGAACCTTTTCATCGCCTGAAGGGGATGTTATAATTTTTCCGCTGCGGATAATGGAAAGCACCGTTGCGCCGGTTTTTGCCCGTATATCGAGTTCTTTTAATGCCTTGCCGATATTTTCATTGCCGTGTTCTATATATATCGTTTCGCTCAGCCCTTCTGCAAGCACTTTTTGGATATGATCCAGGACTGCAACATTATCCGGGGATGAACGGAGATAATCATAGGAATGGCTGCGCAGGATACTCAGCTGGCGCATGATGATATTGGTGGGGAAATGATACATCTTCAGCACGCGGCTGAAAATCATCAGGGAGGTTTCAAGTTCGTCTGGTATAACTTCAGAAGCGCCAATCTCACGGAAATCAGCAACATCACGGACATACCGTGTTCTGACGATAGTATATATATCACGGTTGAGTTCCCGTACAAGATGAAGCCCCATACGGGTTGATTTAGCATCCGAGATAGCAAACACCATTACCCTTGCATCTGCTGCCCCGGCAATTTCCAGTATATCCCTTCGTGTGATATCACCATACATGATATCTTCCCCGTGAGATTTGTGATACTGGACTAAGTCCGGATTGTATTCAATGATCTTGTATTTAATACCGGATTCTTTCAGTACTCTTGCTAATGTTCTTCCATTATGCCCGAATCCTGCAATGATAACATGATCTTTCATGGTATCGGACTGATTATCCTTTTTACCTGTCATTGATTCCACTCTTCGTGCAAACGGTGCGGAAAAGTTAACAAAGACGGGAGTAAGGAAAAGTGAAAAGATGGATACTGCAAGAAAAGTATTATTGATATCCGCATTCATCAGACCGATTGAACCGCCAAGCTGTGCAATGACGAAAGAAAATTCGCCAACCTGACAGAGGGTCAGACCGGTAACCAGTGCAGTCTGACTTGTTGCGCTGCGTGCTTTCAGTATAAGGAAAATAATCAGCGCTTTAATAATAATAAGCCCGGTTAAAGCTGCACCCACCAGCACCACATTATCCATGAGGAAATACACATTTAACAGCAAACCAATGGAAACAAAGAAAATGGAGTTGAACAAATCCTTCAGGGGAATTATTTCAGATACTATCTGATGACTGTATTCTGATTCAGAAATAATCAGTCCCGCCAAAAATGCTCCGATGGAAAAAGTAAGGCCGGAAACTTCCGTTATATATGCGGTGCCAAGTATCAGCAGAATGGTGCCAGCGGTGAAAGCTTCCCTGACGCGGACGCGTACCAGCCAGTGGAACAGCATAGGAACAATTTTCTGGGCAAAGAAAAGTATGGCAATGATGGTTCCGATTGAAATGCTCAGCTTCAGGAGAATATCAGGAATACTCTGCTGCGTTGTTGCGCCAAGAAGCTGTACGATAATCATCAAAGGCACAATGGCAATATCCTGAAAGATGAGAATGCCTACAGAGGATTTTCCGTGGGCTGAGTTCAGGTCATTGCTGTCTGCTAGCAATTTCATGACCACAGCAGTACTGGATAAGGAGGCAAGTATCCCAACGAAGGCGGCCTCACGCAGGGGCAGACCAAACAAGTACATCAGCGCACCGGCAATGAGAATAGTAAACGTAACCTGTAACCCGCCGTTAATCAGCAGTTCCTTCCACATCTTCATCAGCTGCTTTACGGAGAATTCCAAACCGATTGAAAACATGAGCAGGATAACACCAAGCTCCGCAATTACTTCAATTTCTTCTGTGGCACGGATGAGCCCCAGTCCGTAAGGACCGATGATAATGCCCGTAAAAAGGAATCCGATAATAGCAGAAAGATTCAGTTTGCGGAACAGCGCAATGATGGGTATGGAAAAGAGGAGAATAATCACCAGTTCTCTGATAATATCAAATTTACCCATAGGATGTAACCTTAGTGTTGTATGGGAGAACTGTTAGTGTTGAGGTGCGGGATGCCGGGAGAACCGGAGATAACAAAAACCGGATACGGAAATTTGAGTTTACCGTATCCGGTTGAAAATCAAAAGCGGGGGAAAATCTACTGTAGTCCGAGCAGATAATCAGCAACCTTTCCGAGCTCCTTAATATCTTTATTATTGTAAGCCGGCATAACAATGTTTTTGTATTTTTCCTTAAACTCTTTAAAGCGATCAGAGTCCATAAAGGAATTGGGGTTTCTGAGATAATTAATGAGGCGGTCTCTGTCGTAATTTTTGGCAAGATTCATCAGAGTGGGAGCCATAACGGTACCTTTTAAGTCCTGTCCATGGCAGGTTTGGCAGCCCCAATTCCCGACCATTTCAGCGGCGGAAATTTCAGATGCCTGTTGATTAGAGTTTTCCTGATAAGGGGTATCGGCTGAGCCGCCCTCTTTGTACTGATCTTTTGTCAGTGAATTCAGAAAAAAAAGACCGATAAAAAGCACCAGAAACGCAGTAGACCAGATTTGAGTTTTTGTCATAGAACTAAAATATGTTTTTAAAAATTTGAACTCTAAAATACAACGAAAGAGGGAAGTTTTCACAGGAAATCGGAATGCCTTGCTCTGTTTTCAGAGGTTTCAGGGAGAAAATTAATTTTCCTTCATTGCTTTTTCGTAATAGTCGCGGAAGGATTTAACGGCATCCAGGATTGATTCTGCCAGCTCATTCTGCCCTTTTTGGCTCCGGATGTAGGCAGCATCACGTTCATTGGTTACGTACCCCGTCTCGATGAGCACACCGGGCATGGAAGCACCAACCAAAACGTAAAATCCTGCCTGTTTTATACCGCGGGAATTAATTTCTAATTTATTGCGGAAGTTAATATCCAGCAGTTCGGCAAATTTTTCCGAATATTTCATGTACGAAGCGTGAGCCATGCTGACGAGGATAAAGTTTTCGTCATCAAGCGCTTTGTATTTATCCCGTTCAGCTTCGTAAGATATAACGCTGTTTTCCCGTTCGGCTATATCAATGGCATCCTTGGTTTTACCGGGACGGAGCAAATATACTTCTGTACCATTAGCAGAACGGGTTTTGCCCGGGACGGAGTTGCAGTGAATGGAGATAAACAATTTGCCTTC
>CAYYJL010000278.1:0-4461 GCA_964472245.1 uncultured Ignavibacteriaceae bacterium
AACAGAATCCACAACAGCAGCAACAGTATCAAGCGAAGGTATATATATCTTGAATCGTATTACTTCGTTTGAAGTATTTGCATACATGGTAAGGAAAAAGACCCGTTCACTGCCAATGTTTATAGCCGTAGTATTACCCCGTGCCTGAGTTCCGGCAAATGCCCCTAAAATATTGTTACCGGGCGGCAGCGCTGCATTATTTAATTTGACTTTAACAATGACATTTGCGTTATACTGATAGTCCCCGGGATTTACAGTCCATCCCGGCGGCAGGCCTTGTGCTGACACTCCCGCAGCTGTAATAAAAAAAACAAATACTGTAAAAACTCTCACCATCAAACATTCCATCCGCAGGCAAATCATTATAAATTATTTTATAAAAGTCATTTTAATAAGTGCACTCTTCTCTCCGGCTGATAAACGGCAAAAGTAAATACCTGAAGAAAAGGGCCTGAGATCAATATCTGTTTCGTAAACACCGGCTTCTTTATGGTCCCGGCTGAGTGTCATAAGTTTGCTTCCTGTTATAGTATATATGCTTATTTCCACAACGGACGGCAAAGGTATTGCATACCGCAATTTTGTAACAGGATTAAACGGGTTCGGATAATTTTGTTCCAGGGTAAATTTTTCCGGTGTGTTCATGTTTAATGAAATAACCGAACTGTATTCCACAGAGCCGTCACTGTCAATCATTTTTAACCGGTATTGATATATACCGGGGTGAAGATTCTTATCGGTAAAGGAATAATTTTTTGGACTGTTACTATAACCGAAAGCCGGCACCGTCCCGATAGTAATCCAAGCTCCGGAAGTGTTTCCTTTTCTTTCAATTTCAAAGGAATGGCTGTTAACTTCAGTTTCGGTACTCCATACTAATTCGACGTTACCCCCCTTAACTGATCCGTTAAAACGGCTTAATTCCACCGGCAGAGGATTATCCTCATTTCCCCCGAGCCCAAATTCTGAAAAGCTTGTTAAAGAAGGATAACACCATTTAAGTACGGGATAGCCGGATAAATCTGTTGGGACACCGATCCGTATCCAGCTTGCACTTGCATCATCTCTTTTAAGTAATACTAAGGTTGAATAATCATTCACTCCCTGAACGCCGGTTACATCCAGAGACATACAATAAGTCCCTTGAACAGTTCCCCCCGAAACATTTGCTGCCCAGTAGGTACTCGATATATTTTCAAGACTATCCGGCAATATTCCGCCCGGGCTTGCTTCAATTTTATCAATAACAAACATCAGTGAGTCACTGCTGTTAGAGGTAAATTGAATGGTAACTCCTGTGGTTGGAGAAGAAACAGGTGTGGTACTGCTTGGCGGGACAACCACATTAGAGGTTGCCGCCGGTTTTTGTCTTATAATAAAATCATCTATGCTTAAGGTACCGGGATTTGTTTCTAAGGTACTGAAGCAATGTACCCCAAAATAATATACACCGGTTGTTGATGGCATAAAATCACCGGCAACCTTAACATAGGATCCTGTTCCTCCGCCTGACACACTAAAAAATGCTGGAGTGATCATGCCGCTTACTTGAGCTGAAGTTCCGGCATGGATACTAAAACTTTCACTGCCGGTACTTCCGGAAGTTCGATAATAAAATGACACCTGATAATTTTTATTTGCAGTAAGCTGCATCCCCTGTGTAAATATCCAGTCATCTGCATCAGCAGATGGACTGTTTTCATAAGTCAGAGTTTTGCTGCCTGATTTAGCAGGATAAGAGGATGAAGTTTTCCATGTATATGTATCTGAATTCGCATCCTCAACAGACCAGCCAGCGGGTATTGCGGGAACTGTTACATCATCAAAATCTTCTTTTAATGGGGGCGCAAAGTTTATTGTAAAGCTGCCGCTGTTTTGTGCGTACACTTCGGGTGCAGCTACCGAACTGATTCGTATTTTCCCCTGATTAGTCTGTACCTTTGGTACTCCCCAAAAATATCTGCCATTTGAAACTGCGGATTCAACGATGGTTGTCCAGTTTGTTCCGTTATTGACTGAGTATTCTATTTTTACATTTTCGACATTATTGCTTGTCCAGGTAATACGCTGAGTGGAGTTTGCCTTAAACACTGCAGTATTATCAGGATATATAATTGTTATTGATGGCGGACTTGCAATGTTGATTATTAATGGGTTTGAAACTGTACCAACAATTGCGTCCGGCTGAAAGTTGACAGTCTGCACGGATGTATATATTAAATCAGTTGAAGAAAGATAAACTTTAAGAGATAAAGTATCGAGAACACTGTTTGAATAGACTGTTAAAAAAAAGTAACCCTGCCCGCCAATTACCGTCTCAGAGGCAACTCCCCGTACCGTTTCCCCCTTAAAAGCTGCCACCTTAATAACGGGTGAAACTGCATATACGTTATCCAAAGAAACTCTTGCTACAACGGATGCACTGTACTGGTATAATGCCGGATTTACCTGCCAGTTTGGATCTCCCGGAGGAGTGGCTTGTAACGTGTAAAACGCACAAAAAAGGAGTAAGAGTATTTTTTTCATGTTCAGAATCGTATATATAATAAAAAATCAGGAGCACCGTTAGTGGTGCTCCTGATAAAGAGACCTTTTACTTAATAAAGACAGCTTTTTTAGTAGCCACAAAATCTCCCGCCTGCATGCGGTAGATATATAATCCTGTGGTTACTCCCTGATGAGCTTCATTTGTTCCATCCCAGGTTACTGAGTAGTTACCCGGCTGCAGTGATGACTGCATAAGGGTTTTTACTTTTTCGCCCATGATGTTATATACGGATATCTCAACAAATTTTTCTGCCGGTACTGAGAACTGTATTACCGTACTAGGGTTAAACGGGTTCGGGTAATTCTGACCAAGCTGAAATTCTGCAGGAATTGTATTATCCTGTAATGAACTCGGGCTTGAGGTGAGGATATATAAGTTTTGCATATCTCCTATCACTTCATCAGCTGCAAAATTCATTCCTTCAGTAAGAACCAATTCCGTACCTGTTGCAGTATTAAGCAATTTGAATGTGAGTGCATCTTCTGCTTTCAGTCCGCCGTAAACAGTGAGGAAAAATACGGTTTCATTTCTGTATTCAAGGTATTTTGCCTTTACAAATCCTCTGCAGGCACCATCACTGAATGCTCCAAGCACCGTTTCAGGGGTTATCAGACTTGCCAATGCATCACTTGCTTTAGCTACAACAATCATTGTATTAGGATAGTCTGATATATTTACTGTCCAGTCACTGTGTCCTTCAATTGAACTATTAACTTCATTTGCGAAGACCGGGGTATTTTCCTGCTCTACAGGGTCAGGATATGTAAGTGTACCGCCGCTTGCTTTCTTGATGAAGTAACCGTATTTGGGCTGCATGGAAGAGAGATTGCCCACCCAGCCATAAGTTGAATCATAGATTGCAAATGCAAACTGACTCTTTACAACATCAGCATTATTCGGTGTAAGAGAAGCAAGAGCTGAGGTAACTGACATGGAAGTGGTTGGTATATAACTGATATAGGTCCAGCCGCTGTTCAGCGTTATCGGTGTAGCTGATGGAACCTGAAGTGCTCCGAACACATTCATTGAACCTGCATTTGCAAGTTTAATCAGGAATGCTGAGGTAACTGATAAGTTGGATAAAGTACCAACCCAGCCAGTACCGGTTAAATACTGTGAGAATGCGGTTTGGTTTTTAATCAAATCATTGGTTGACGGACTTAATCCGGCCAGAACTGAGTTCAATGAAAAATCAGCAGGGGCAACATTAAATGATATCCATGACCAGCCGGCTACCAATGAATATGCAGAGCTTGTACCATAAGAGAATACTGCATTGCTCACATCAGAGTATAACGAGTTTGCAGCACTGCTAATGCGTACGAGTGCCTGCACTGATGAACCGCTTGGTACTGTCCAGGAATATGTTCCGCTTCCTGCAGCAACACTTGCTGTAATGGTGTTCCAGCTGCTTCCGTTGTTGGAGGAATATTCAATTTTTACATTGGCAATTTCACTGCTGGACCAGGTGATGTTCTGTGATGAACCTGATGCCCAGCTTTCGCCGCCGTTTGGTGCAGTAACCGTTACACTTGGGTTTAGTATCGTAAATACCGCATCACTAACATCATTGAATGAAGCATTGGATGCATCACTGATTCTTACCAATGCCTGTGCAGTGGAAACTGCAGGAGGCGTCCATGCATAGGTACCGGCGGCGGCTGTACTTGCAACAACATTTACCCAGTTGCTTCCGTTATCAGTTGAATACTCAATTTTAACATTGGTCATATTGGAACTGCTCCAGGTGACATCTGAGCTGACACCAGCATACAATGTATCACCACCGTTAGGTGCTGTAACCGTAACTGCAGGAGTTACAATAGAAAATACTGCATCGCTTACATCGTTAAATGAAGCATAATCAACATCACTGATGCGTACTAATGCCTGTGCAGTTGAAAGTGTTGGTA
>CAYYJL010000279.1:0-4460 GCA_964472245.1 uncultured Ignavibacteriaceae bacterium
TGCCTGCTTCCACCGTTAACGCATAATCACCGGATATACTTGATACCGTGGAAAATGTATTTGACGAATTTGTATTATCCGTCATTAATACAGTTACACCGGCAACAGGCAAACTATTTGAACGGATGGAACCATTAACAACTGCAGTGTTCTGAACAAGATTATAATTGTTATTTGAACTGGTCTGTCCCGGACCTACAATTGATGTATCAACTGCAGAAGTAAGGAACCCGGATTTAGCGGCTGATTTTCTCCATGTTCCGGGGGTTAAACTGAAACTGTAATCACCATTATTATTGGTAACAACTGTAAAAGTGTTTACGCCGTTGGTAGCTGTTACTGTAGCTCCCGGCAGTGCCTGACCCAGACTGCTGACTCTTCCGCTGATAACTGCTGCATTGGCTGACATCTGAAAGTTTATTCCGGCAAGATTTTGACCGGGATTCACAGTTACTGTTGCTGAAGCCGGAGTTACATATCCGTTTCTTGTTACGGTAAGCGTATGTGTTCCCGAGGGGAGACTCAATGAATAGTTACCCGTTGAAAGTGACGTTGTGGTAGCCACTCCCTGCACAGAAACTGTTGCACCTGAAAGCGGTGCTCCGGCAAGGTCAGTAACCAATCCATTTACCGTACTCGGGTTTGGTGTTAATGTAAAGTTTACACCGGATACCGTCTGCGCAACGGTTAATGTCAGCTGGGTTGAGCTGCTTGGTGTATATCCTGTTTGTGCAACACTGATAGTATATGAGCCATTCTTCAAACTTAATGTATACTGGCCGTTTGAACCGGTAACTGTCGTCACTGTCTGGCCGGATACAGGCGTTGCGGAAACCGTTACCCCTCCTACAGGAACCTGACCGGTTCCGCTTGAAGATACCTGATATACAAATCCTGTTACCTGATTTGCTCTTGGTATTAATGTGAAGTTTTGGTTCTGAAGGTTATCACCCGTATTTAAGGTAAGCGTTCTTGGTGCCGGACTTACAAATCCTGTTTTACTTACTTCTATTGTCCAGCTGCCGGATGATATATTAAAAGTATAATTACCGGTACTGTTGGTGGAAACTTCCTGCGTTTCGCTTCCTTTGGTTGCTTTAACAATTGCCAGCTGCACAGGAGCATTTTCATCATTAACTACTTTACCGGAAATTGTTGCCGCATCCACTGTCAGCACTATCGGGGATGATATCAGGATTTGACCTGTATCTACATTCACCTGTACTGCAGTGTTGGATAAATAGCCGGCCTTGCCTGCAACAACACTATATGATCCTTTTGGCAGCGTGAAGCTGAACGTTCCGGATGATGAGGTTGCACCGGTGGAAACCGAGCCGTTCAGATTGTTTGTAAACTTAACGCTTGCGGAGCTGACCGTTGCACCTGACTGATCACGCACCGTTCCCGATACTATAGAAGGGAAAGGCCGCATCATAAAGTTTATCTCTGTTAAGGATGTCTGATTAAGAGAAACTGTGACCGTTGTGTCAAAGTATCCCTGCTTCTTTCCCGTAAAGCGGTATATATCAACGGGAATTGAATCAGTAAAGGATGAACTGTTTGATACCACATACGGCACCGAAGGGGAATAACCCGATGTGGTGCTCGCTATGGTAAACTCAAAGTTTGTCAGATTTGTATTATCCACGCTCGATATCGCGCGGGCACGGAATTTAGCCGTGGGGACTTCATAATTAAATACTCTTGTCTGACTTGCGCTGCCCGCTCCCGTGGTTGAATTTGGTATAACAAACCAGACATACTTCCCTTTAATCAGATTTAATCTTGCAGGAAAATCAATAAGGTTGTTGGTTGTAGTACCGTTCCACAACGGCAAATCAATTTCCTGGTTGCTTCCGGCAAACTGCGTCACACGGTTAAACAGATATACAGAATAGCTGTTCGCATTTGGAACAACATCCCACTGAAATCGGATGGTCTCGGAACCATAAAATATTGTATTGGCAGCAGGTGAAACTAAATTCGGTGCAGCCAGACTGGTCGTGGATTGGTATGTAAATGTTACAACACCGCCGAATACCGTGCTTGCAAATGCGATGTTGGTCGCATCATACATATTCAGCACTGTATAATAGTATGTCGTTCCGGAAATAAGCGGTATTGCCGATTGCGTAAATGGCGTGCTGGGGGAAATACTTCCGTATTGTGCTGAATTATTGGTTGTTATATAATCCCATACAATGTTTGCACCCTGCACACTCGGGTTACCCGTAGAATCAGTTCGGACAACAAATGGTGTGCTTGATACTATAATCCAATATCCCGCAACACCCGGTATTGAGTTCCACTGAAACTGCGGCGTGGAATTGGTTATTGTTCCTCTTGGGGCACTCGGGGTGGGGGCAGTTGGTGATTCTACAACAAACTGTACTTCATTGGAGTAATCTATTCCGGGGGTACTGTTAAAATTTGATTGAATTCCGGAAAGTGTAGTTTGTGATGAGTTTGTGATAAGTCCGTAATATCTTCCGGTTGAAAGACTAAGAGGCGCACTCCCCGGTGTAAATGATGTTGTTACACCGGATACACTCACAGCACCTAATCCGTAGTTACCCGATGAGGTACCTACGCGGAATCTGTTTTGTGTACCGCTCAGGTTTTTACTCCATCTCAGTACAACTTCACTGTTTGATCCATAAAACACCTTTATCACCGGTGTTGAACCTCCCTGGTTATAACCCCTTGGCGGTTCTAAGATCATCGTTTGTGCTAGCAATGGTGTGATCAAGAAAAGAAATGCTAAAATCATGAAAGAAAGTAATCGAGACTGATTCATTTTTTTCTCTTTATCTAATTTACAATAGTACGTTTTCATTGGCCGGAATTCGCCCAGACACAAAAGGGGGAATTTTATACCCGTTAAATTACTTTAATTTCAAACAAAATCAATATTCATTTACCGTATTAATCCAAATTAATGTAAATTTTACGGCTCTTTTTTTAATTTCATTTTGAGAGGGTTCATGAAGTTATTTTCAACCGCTATTTTGTGTGTGATGGTCCTTTTTTCTCTTAACGGACAGAAAAAACCTGTTGCCTACAAAGGAGCTAAAATTTACACTGTTGATAATTCCATCATTGACAATGGCGTTCTTGTCATTGCCGGCGGAAAAATAGTTACCGTTGGTTCAGCAGATGCTGTCTCTATTCCGGCAGATGCAAATATAATAGATGTAACCGGCAAAGTTATCATTCCCGGATTGGTGGATACCCACTCTCATATCGGCAATGGTGAAGGTGGAGACGGCTCTTCCCCTACTCATCCGGATGTAAGAATCCTCGATACAATTGACCCTGCAAGTGATACGTTTATGCGTGCCAGAGCAGGCGGCATCACAACCGTGAACGTTATGCCCGGCTCCGGCCACCTGATGAGCGGCCAAACGGTTTATCTCAAATTAAAAAAAGCTTCTATTATAGATGAAATGCTCTATTGCGATGATCCCATAAACGGTATCTGCGGCGGACTGAAAATGGCAAACGGTACCAACTCCATCAGAACCTCACCTTTCCCGGGCACACGCGGAAAATCTGCAGCCATCATCCGTGCGCTCTACGTAAAAGCACAGGAATATAAAAAGAAACTTGCCGATGCCGGCTCAGATGAAAGTAAAAAGCCAAAACGTGACCTTGAAATGGAAACACTTCTTCAGGTCCTCGACGGCAAACGCATCGTTCACCATCATACTCATCGCAACGATGATATCCTCTCCGTCATCCGTCTGCAGAAGGAATTTGGCTTCAAAGTGGTTCTGCATCACGTGAGTGAGGGCTGGATGGTTGCTAAGGAGATTGCAAAAGCCGGGCTCCCCTGTTCTATTATCATGATTGATTCCCCCGGCGGAAAACTCGAAACCGTAAACCTCCCTTTTGAAAATGGTGCCGTCCTGGAAAATGCAGGCGTGGATGTTGCCTATCATACCGATGACTACATAACCGACAGCCGCCTCTTCCTCAGATCTGCTGCACTCGGTATCCGTGCAGGTATGTCTGAACCTAAGGCATTGGAATCCCTCACCCTTGCCGGAGCCCGCATGTTAGGCCTGGAAGACCGCATCGGCTCCCTCAAAAAAGGAAAAGATGCTGATTTCGTTATCCTTTCCGGTGAACCTTTCAGTGTATATACTCATGTGGAAAAAACCATTATCTCCGGCGAACCCGTTTTTGACCGCTCCCTGCCGGAAGACAAAAAATTTGCCACAGGCGGTTACAAGGTTTATAAAGATTTGTTCTATGATCACGTCCATGAAGAGGAAAGAGGAGAATAAGATGAAACTATTGTATAAAATTTTCTTCTTCATCGTTTTTACAGCCGCAAACTTTGCACAGATTGCCGTTAAAGGCGATATCGTATATACTATGGACGGCGCCCCCATAAAAAACGGTGTCATCCTCATTAAAAACGGAATTATAGAAGCAGTCGGTAAGGAAGGTGAAGT
>CAYYJL010000280.1:0-3417 GCA_964472245.1 uncultured Ignavibacteriaceae bacterium
GCATTAGCCGGGGCATAACCAAACGGGTGGTTGTTAAAGATAACCACAAGCTCTTTAGTTCCCGGAGCTATCTCATTCTCTATCTTCATTCTCAGTTCATGCATTTCTGACGGGCTGTAATTGTAATGGTATCTCGCATTTTGGTCGGGTAGTTTTGTGCCTGCGGCAAAGCTTCGGATTGAATCCAGCCACCCTGCACTGTTCCTTCCATGCAGCCGTACATACAGATTATCCGCTCTGCCGGTAAATCTGAAAGGGAATGCCTCCCCAATCATTGGCATATCTATTGCACAAATATTAATTCCGGATTCATTTATAAATTTCAACCCGGCACCTTTTAACCAGCCCGCGTGGCGGAATTCAAAGAATAACGGGTAATCACTAAACTGAGTAATCAATTCATTTATATACCGGGCACTTTCAGCGGTGTGTTGAAAGGAATAGGGAAATTGTGCAAGCACCCCTTTTAGTCTGTTATCCGCCGCAAGGGCAGATAATACAGTTTTTGTATCAGTTATATTTTTATTTGAATACCTGCGTTTATGAGTAATATCCCCATGCAATTTAATAGTGAACATAAAATCAGGAAAATCAGAAAGTTTTGCCGACCAGGTGGAAACCATTAAAGGGTTTAAATAAGAATAATACGAGGCATTTATCTCTGCGATATTAAAAAAGGTTGCATAATATTGCAGCTTGTCAAATCCGCGTGAAGTTTTACCCGGGTAAAAAACAGCTTCCCAGTCCTTATAAGACCATCCAGCTGTACCGATAAAAAGCTTCATTTTTTCCCCTACCGGTGATGGTTTACAGAGCGGTAAACACCTACTACCAGACCAACCATTCTAAACCGGCTCAGGTCAGTAGAACTGATCACTATCGGCTTAAAATCTGTGTTCTCCGGTCTTAACTCAACGGAGTCCCCTTCTTTATAATACTTTTTTACCAATGCAGAATCCTCATACACCCCAACAATCAGCTGACCGTTTTGCGGCTCTTCGGAAGGTTTTACGATTAAAATGTCGCCATTAAAGATATATGCATCCCTTAAGCTTTCCCCACGGACTTTCAGTAAAAACGAATTCTGGGGTACCTGCAGCATAGTCGGCAGTTCGGTTGTATTTACTTCATTATTGTAAAACAAGATAGGGTCACCTGCTGAAACTTCTCCCTGCAGCGGGTAAGGGATAAATCCGTCATCCTTTTTCAGAATCTCGATTCCCCGGTTTATCTTATCGAGTTTTCTGATGTACTTCTTTTTTGCAAGTGCTTCCAAATGCTGTTTTACGGTGGAACGGTTCTTATATCCAAAATGATGAGCAATTTCTGCTAAACTGGGGGGTATTCCATCTTTTTTTCTCTTCCAAAGAAGAAAGTCGAAGATTTTTTTCTGGACGGCGGTTATTTCTTTAGACATATAAACTATTAATTTTTACCATACATATTTACGGTAATTTTTTAATAATTCAAAGTCTTATCAGGTTAAACTATCTTTTTTTTGAATATTTTTTCCAAAGCTTCCAGCATTTTTTCCCTGAAGATAGGTTTGGAAATAAAATCATTAAATCCTGCCGCGATAAACTTTTCCCTATCCCCGGGCAGTACGTAGGCAGTAACAGCTATGATTGGAATAGTCTCAAACCCCGGCATTTTATGAATCATTTTAAGAGCATCCAGTCCGTTGTATTCCCCTTGCAGGTTTATATCCATAACGATGAAATCAAACTTCTTTGAAGTAATCAGCGGCAAGGCATCTTCAAAGCTGACGGCAAATTCCATTTTGCCAAGTTCTTTCATCTGAACCTTGAAGAGGATTTGAGAATCCACCTGATCCTCAATGTATAAACAAGACATACCCTTCAATTCCATCACCCCGTCTGAGCCGGCATTCATAGCGGCCGACAACGGCTGAAACTTACTTTCCGCTTGCGGAGTTGGTTTTGGAGGCGGAGCTGAAACCGGCGGCTTGGGCGGAGCAGATTGATTAACTCTTGCCTGCTGTGGAGTCTCCCTGACAGGTTCTGGCTGACGCATCGTTTGATTAACTTGCTGCTGAGTACCAATTTCAATTTGGGAGTCTGTTCCGGAAGAATTTAAAAAGGTCAATGGTTCGTCCTCAATAACTTCTGCTTCCGGTTCTTGAAATTCCTCTTCTTCAGGCATTGGCTCTTCAACTTCCGGCAGTGCTACAAGTTCCTGGGCTGCGTATGGGAAAATCACGCCAACTTCAAACGGCTTGCCACCTTTGCCCAGTATCTCAACTTTTCCGCCGAGCATGGACAGAGCTTTCTTCAGAGCTTTTGCGGCATAACGTGATATATTAAAAGTTCTTACAAAAGAGATATCACTCTGGTTGAACAGATTCACCAGGTTGTTCAGCAACTCAACAGAGATTTTACTGACATTATCCTTTACCGAGAGAACAAAACGATTATCATCAACCGCCTGTGCAGAAATATATATTTGATTTTCATTGGAAATCTTGAAACAAATTTTAACAAGATTCAGCACAAAACTTTTATAAATGGATTCATATCCATTAAAAACCAATGATGATGAAACCTTGGAAAAAATAAGACTTTTCTTTTGAGTATCCGGCAGGGTATCTAAATCTTCAATCACAGCTTCAAGTATGGCAACAGCTTTCAATTCGGTAATTGCATCTTCAGGCGATGCATTCAGCTTTGTGAATTCCGCAATGGTATTCATCGTGTCAAGAAGATTATCACGGTTCTGTGATATATAGTCGATTGCTTCCTGCTGTTCTCCGGAAGGAGCAGAGATGCTTTCCTTAAGTTCCTGAACAAAGCCAAGAATAACATTGATTGGGGTCAATATTTCATGAAAGACAGTTCCAAGTTGAGCAGGATCCAAACCCAGCTTTGCCGGGAACATGCCTCCGGAACTTCCTTCTTTTTCAACTTCCTTAATCACCTCTTTAACAACTACTTTTTCAACCTCTTTTACAACCTCAGAGGGGTGAGTTTCAATCTTAATTATAAGATTGTAAAAATCAATTTGATCGGAAGCAGTTTCTATCGGAATGGCAATAATGGCTGCTTTCTTTTCTTCACCATCTTTTGATTTTAATGCAACGGTGAGATTAACTTTTTCAGTGCTGTGCGAATAAAAGATTGAAGTATTTATTAATCCCCTGTGCTCATCAGAAGCAAGGGAAATAAAACTGGTGTCAACCAAATCTTCAGGTGCATACCCTAATGAAACAGATACTGCCTTATTTACCTCTTTTATGAAACCAACATTATCGGTAACAATTAATATATCACTGGTGTTCTCGTATGCAGTCTTAAGCAATTTATATTCACGTTCACCGGAAACTTTTTCAGAAACATCTCTTACAATGTTAAAGTGTGCTTCCTTCCCCTCAATCAAAAACGGTGTTTTGGAAATTTCCAC